>CAZJSX010000135.1:0-5564 GCA_964548845.1 uncultured bacterium
TGCTATCGTTGAAGGACTAGCTCAAGCCATTGTTAAAGGTGACGTCCCCGATAATCTTCGCAAAAAAAGGCTGATTGCTCTGGATTTAACTCTGATGATTGCCGGTACTAAATATAGAGGTCAATTCGAAGAGCGCATTAAGGCTGTGATGGATGAAGTAAAAAAATGTGGAAACATCCTCCTATTTATTGATGAGCTTCATACCATTGTTGGAGCTGGTGCTGCTGAAGGGGCAATCGATGCCTCTAATATCTTAAAGCCTGCTCTTTCTCGTGGAGAAATCCAATGTATTGGCGCTACAACTATCGATGAGTATCGCAAACACATTGAAAAAGATGCAGCCCTTGAGCGCAGATTCCAAAAAATACACATCGTTCCACCAAATATTTTAGAAACTATTGAAATCTTAAGTGGATTAAAAGCGAAGTATGAAGAACACCACAAATGTATCTATACTGATCAAGCTATCAAATCTGCTGCCGTTTTATCTGATCGATACATCCATGGTCGCTTTTTACCTGATAAAGCTATCGACTTAATCGATGAAGCTGGAGCTAAAATGCGCATCGCTATGATGAATCAACCAGATGATATCCTTAAACTTGAAGCTACCATTGAAGAGACTCGCATTGCTAAAGAGCAATCCATTGATGGCCAAGAGTATGAAAAAGCTGCTAAATTAAGAGATACTGAAAAAACTCTAAGAGAACAGCTGCAAAAGATTAAGTCTGAGTGGGAAGTCAACAAAGAAGAACACCAAGTTATCGTCGATGAAGAAGAAGTAGCCTCGATTGTTTCTAAACAAACGGGTGTTCCATTAAGCCGATTGACAGAAGGTGAAACATCTAAAGTTCTTAAGATGGAAGAGACTCTTTCTGGCAACATCATCGGTCAGGATGATGCCATTAAAGTGGTATGTAGAGCTATCCGCCGCAGCCGTGCTGACATTAAAGATCCAAATCGTCCAATCGGCGCCTTTTTATTCTTAGGCCCAACTGGTGTTGGTAAAACTTTACTTGCTCGCCAATTAGCCGTTAACATGTTTGGTGGTGAAGATTCTCTAATTCAGGTTGATATGTCTGAATATATGGAAAAATTTGCTATCAGCCGTATGACAGGATCTCCTCCGGGATATGTTGGCCATGAAGAAGGTGGACAACTTACTGAGCGCGTGCGTCAAAGACCATATAGCGTTGTCTTATTTGATGAAGTTGAAAAAGCTCACCCAGATGTGATGAACCTCCTTCTTCAAATTTTAGAAGAGGGACGTCTTACAGACTCTTTTGGTCGCAAAATCGACTTTAGAAATACAATTATTATCATGACGTCTAACTTAGGCGCAGATTTAATTAAAAAGACTCATGAAGTTGGATTCGGAATTTCTGAAGGAATGCCTGATTTCCCAACTATTACTCGTAAAATTGAAGAAGCTGTTAAAAAGCACTTCAAACCTGAGTTTATCAACCGCATTGATGGACTTGTCACTTTCCGTCCGCTAACTAAAGATGCTTTAAAACATGTGGTTCAACTAGAACTCACTAAGCTTCAAAATAGGCTTAAGGAAAAACATATCCAACTTAATCTTTCTCAAGATGCTGTTGAGTTCTTAGTTAACAAGGGCTTCCAACCTGAAATGGGTGCAAGACCTATCCGTAGAACGATTGAAGAATTTATTGAAGATGCTTTAGCAGAAAAACTTCTACAATCTCCTTCTCTCAAAATGCACAAACGATTCTTTGAAATTAAGAAAAATAATGAAAAGTTAGAGTTTGTCGAAACTGAGACTAAAGAAATCTCTCTAGAAGAGGCTTCAAATAAAAAAGTCGTCTTAACTGAATAATTAATTCTGCTGCAGTCGCGCAACTTGGGATTCCCAGTTGCGCACGATTTGCAGCAGCTGTTCCTTCTCAGGACCTTTCTGTAAAAGCTCAAGATGCTCAGCCTGGTGGCAAAAATATGCTATTTTTGCTAGCAAGTTCAAGTGTCTTTTATCTTGGCATGCAAATAGAAAAAATAAGGTGTGAACTTTTTGACCATCCAAAGCGCCGTAATCTAAAGGCTCTTTAGGATAGACGATTGCTACGATATCATAAGCTTTAGAGAGTAAAAAGTCGCGAGTATGAGGTACTGCAATCCCCTTATTTAAGGCTGTCGACATTAATTTTTCTCGATCCATCAATAGCTCTGTCAAGGCATCTGCATCTAAGTCTAAGGGCTTTGCAATTAACTTCATGCTATTGTGAATGATTTCTTGTTTGGTTTTTCCTGCAACATTATGGAGCACAAAACCTTTATGAATAGCTCGATACAAATTAAACTGCTGAAGACCTGCAATTTGTTCTTTTAAGCTGATATGGAGATCTTCTTGATTAAAAGCGCGAACCATCCACTCTTCGATTTCTTCGCGACTGAAGCGATACTCTTGATTTAGCTGATAGCTGGGAATCTGCCCGCTTTTGACCCAAGTTAAAAGAGTCTCTTCGGAAAGTTGAAGAAGCTTTGAGACATCTTGTATTGTAAGATCCATATCGACAAACTTTTATATTTAAAATAACTCTATAATCTGCTGAGGCTTAGTTAACGTCAATAGTTTCTTTCTGATTTCCTCATCTCTTAAGAATAAAGTGAGCTGAGAGAGAAGGTTCAAATATTGACTTTGCTTATCGTCTGGCCCGCCTATTAAGAAAATGAGGCGAACATCAATTTGATCCAGTGAATTCCAAGCAATTCCGTTTTTTAAAATGCCGATAGCAATAAAAAAATCATCATATACTTTCAGTTTAGCATGTGGGATAGCCACACCCATACCAATTCCAGTTGAAGCTAATTTTTCTCGATCAAAAACAGCTTTTGTAAATTCTTCTTTTGCTTCTAAATCGCGATACTTTGCCAAACTATCAATCATAAGGTGAATGGCCTCATCTCTTGATGTAGCGTCTAAAAACAAAATGGTGTCTACGGTGAGATAGGATGCGATATTAGTCATAGACCTTACTTTAAAACTTCCCTGTATGCCCAAAACCACCTTCCCCTCTTTGCGTAGTCGCTAAGATCTGGTCTTTTTCAACAAACAGAGCTTTTGTTACTGATGCAAAAACAATTTGAGCAATCCGCATATTGGGTTCGACGACAAATGGAGTTTTTCCGTGATTGATCAAAATGACTTTTAACTCTCCGCGATAATCAGAATCAATAGTCGCTGGAGTATTTAAAACAGTAATTTGATGTTTAAGAGCAAGTCCACTGCGTGGGCGTACTTGTATCTCTAGTCCTAGTGGGATTTCAAACTTTAATCCTGTGGAAATAAGAGCAACCTCGCCAGGAGGAATAATGATGTTAGCTGGTATATGAGCTCGGATATCGGCACCAGAGGAGCCTTCTGTAGCATACATAGGAGCGTGGGCTCCCTCTGCTACTTCGATATGGATGGATGCTTTATGCATTTTTAGTCTTCTTTCTTACTTTGGTTAACTCGCTCTCTAAACTAAAGAGTTGAGCTTTTTTTAGATTTTCAATGGCCACTTTTTTTTTATCCGCAAGGATATCTGATGGCATTAAATATTGAATAAATTGAGCAACTTTTTGTTTTAATTCACTGCGCTTAACAATACAATCAATCATCCCGTGTGCGAGTAAAAATTCTGATTTTTGAGCTTCTGGGGGAAGTTTTTCACCAATTGTCTGTTCAATAACTCTTGGTCCTGCAAAGCAAATCAAAGCTTTCGGCTCAGCGATAATTACATCGCCAAGCGATGCAAAAGAGGCAGTGACTCCACCTGTAGTTGGGTTGGTTAAAATCGATATATAAGGAAGTCTAGATTTACCAAATCTGGCAAGTGCAGCTGAAGTCTTGGCCATCTGCATGAGCGATAATGACGACTCTTGCATGCGAGCGCCACCTGAAGCCGAAACAATAATTAAAGGCAATTTTTCATCATTAGCATGTTCAATTAAAAGGGCAAGTTTTTCTCCGACAACAGATCCCATTGATCCACCCATAAAAGCAAAATCTAAAATTCCAAGAGCTGTCTTCATTCCGTGAATGGCACAAACACCTGTAATAATAGCTTCACTGCGAGATGTTTTTTCTTGAGTTTTGGTTAATCTTTCATGGTAGTTTTCAGTGTCTTTAAAGTTTAATGGATCTGTGGGATGAACCTCTTGAAACATCTCTTTAAATGTATCTGTATCTGCTAAAAGATCAATTCTTTGGAAAATAGAAATTCGATAGTGGTAATCACATTTAGGGCAACAACTTGTGTTTTGCTCTAACTCTTTAAGGTGAATTAACTCCTTACAATGAGTGCATTTGAGCCAACCATCAAAATTTTCACTTTTAGATTCTTGGACTTTGATCTTTGGTTTACTTCTAGAAAAAAATTTCATAGTTTAAAAATAATACCCAATTTAAAGCTCAATTTTAGTTTATAAAAACATAAAAATCAAGTTATTGCGCTCTATTAAAAAATTACTTTGCCATTCCTACTTCAAATCTTTTATTGACGTTTTTCCAATCAATAATTTGCCAAATAGCCTTCACATAGTCCGCTCTAACATTCTTATATTGAAGATAGTAAGCATGCTCCCAGACATCAATCCCAATCAGAGGCATTAAGCCTTGCGTTGATAATGGATCTTGATTTGCAGTTGTTGCTATACTTAAAACTTTTTTTTGAGTGTCTAATGCAAGCCAGCCCCAACCAGAGCCTTGAATAGCAACTGTTTTAGCGGATAATTGCTCAATGAGCTGACTAAGAGACGAAAAATCCTTTTCAACAGCTTTAATCAAGTCTGAAGAGGGTTCTGAACCATGATTCTTTGGAGCTAGGTTATTCCAAAAAAGACAATGATTAACATGCCCTCCACCATTAAATTTAATAGCTTGCTGCAAAGCAATCATCTGATCCATTTCATTTTTTTGCTCGGCTTGCTTATATTTTTCTAATGCAGCGTTGAGATTGGTAACATAGCCCTGATGATGTTTTTTATGATGAAGTTCCATAATGTCTTTATGGATAACCGGTTCTAAGGCATCGTAGGCGTAAGGTAATTGAGGAAGTTCGTATGACATAACTAGCGCTCCTTGCTTTTGATAAACAAGATAGCGCTATTTTGAAATTCTGTCAAAGCAAGCTATACTCTAGCTTCTTTTAAGCATCATACTCTTTAATTTCAGCCTCTAGTCCTTCAAAAGCTTGGAAAGTCAATTTCTCTGCAGCTCTTAAATCCAAAAGAATTTGAGTGATTTGCTGAATGTGTTCTTTGAGATAGTTAGCTCGAACAGCTTTATCGCCGATAATAACCTTGGCATCTTGTGCAAGGATATTTCTGACTTTCTCTAGAGCAGCACTGGCTTTTTGAGACATATCATCAGCTATATAGAATGCTTTTGTTAAGAACATTTTGCGAGCATCTACTTGCTCTAAATGGTCGTGACCATTTGGATAAATCTGATCAAACTTGCGTTCAATAGCTTTCTGTACTTGAATAAATAGCGTTTTAGTTTCACTTGTTTTTGATGTTGTCATTTCAGCGACATCACCCACGTGAGCAACTAATACACC
>CAZJSX010000136.1:0-5532 GCA_964548845.1 uncultured bacterium
AGGATATTTGAGAGGAGCTGCTTCTAGTACGAGAGGACCGAAGTGGACGAACCAAGGGTGTTCCGGTTGTTCTGCCAAGGGCATTGCCGGGTAGCTAAGTTCGGAAAGGATAAGCGTTGAAAGCATCTAAACGCCAAGCCTCCCTCAAGATTAGATATCCCAATGAGACCACATGAAGATGACGTGTTTGATAGGTTGGAGGTGTACGCACAGCAATGTGCTCAGCTGACCAATACTAATCGGTCCATTGACTTAATTATTTTTCTTTGTATTTTTTTTAAAAAAAGACGAAGAATAGTTCTCAAGCACCGTTTAATTTATTAGAGATTTATTACAAGATTTGTACTTGGTGACAATAGAGCAGGGGGTACACCTGATCCCATTCCGAACTCAGAAGTTAAGTCCTGCATCGCCGATGGTACTGTACGCAAGAGTACGGAAGAGTAGGTCGTTGCCAAGTTTTTTATTCCAAACCCCAAAACAAGTTTTTGGGGTTTTTTTTTGTCTTTTTCTTTCGACTTTAACTCATTTTCAAGTTAATATACTCCTCGTTCAACACGTTATCACAGGAGATTTATGATTAATTCATTGCAAGGGCGTCCCGTTTATTCTTTAGATTTATTACCTAATACTTCACAGCAATCGGCAGAAAGTTTAGGAGTAGGCAAGACTCATTCTCATAGCAAACAGCTTTACACAACTGCTGATAGTCAACTGATGATTGTAAATAATAAAATAACAAGTTCTGTTGAAACTATTGTTAATTTCATATGTCAATTACATAATATGGCTCAACATAATGAACAAAATTTACATAATTTTGAATTAAAATTGACCGATCAAAAAATTTCAGAACAATTAAGTAAGCTAACCATTAACTGCACAAATGGTTTGTTGAAAGCTGAAGATGTTGGAACTGGAAATTATAGTTTGTTGGTTGGTTATTATCTTTCAAAGAGTGTTTTAAACAACATTACCCCATTCTCAGATTACATATCTAAATTTCATGAAATGAATAAACTTTGTGTTGAAGTGTTCTTAAAATTAGGCCCTTCATTTGATTTACTTATTCCTGAAATTCGTGAGAAATCACAAGAATTTTATAAGATAAAAGATGCTTTAGATTTATCTTGGGGTTTTGCTGAAATCAAAGATTCAATTCTTCAATTAGTAAATATGCAAAGTCAGTTACAGGCAGATTTGACTAAGCAACTGCAAACCGTTGTAGAGTATGATACGTTACTTGATAGTGGACTTCAAAAGCTAATGGCAGAATCTAATAGGTTTGTTGTTCGTAAAGATAATCCATTATATATTCAGAGAGCCAAAGAACTTAGTGAAGAGATTGAATTTTTAACAACTCATTCTAAATCAATCCGCCAAGGTCTTCAAGTTTACGATGATACACTTAACTTCTTAGTGAGATGCCAACTACAACTTCGTGCTTTATGTGACTCTATTGATGAGTTGGAAACTTATTATCCGTTGCTGCTCAAGTCAGAGTTAAATGAAGCGGGTTATTAATTAGTTCTTTTCTTTAGTGGATTGTTTCTAAATTTGTTTAGGGGCAAGCCACTACATGTTTCTTTGCACATTTTTTTTTGTAAAAATAGTTGTTGAAAGTGTAGGCATGTACTTCATCTAAATCTAAAATCGCTACCATTTGATCTACAACTAAAACATTTTGATCTTTAAAATCTGGGTGTACCCAATTTAGTTCATTAAATTTGTTTAATGTATTTTGTAGTTGTTCTGCAATGTATGAGGAGTTTTGTTCATTCAAAACACTCTTATCTTTAAGATCGTTTAGTGTGTTTCCTTCAAAATATTCCATAATTAAATAAGTATGAGTCCAAATTGGACCTACTCGCTTTTCTATAATGGCAATCGGATTAACGGTAGTGATGCCTTCATTCTTAAATAAGTGTGCATAATACCAGTATCTGTAGGCTTTAGAGCTTCGAAAGGGGCATTTTGAAATCCAATCAAGCCATGACTTGAAGTTGTATCTCTTAATAATGATATTTTTTTCATCGATATTTAACTTTGCAACGGTTCTTTTGTTATTATTTTTGATAAAGCTCATCTTTTCTTTGAGATAATCTTCGGGATGATTCATTAAATGGTTTAGACTAGGAGTGGATTTGCTTTTATTATATATAATTAAGTGATTGAAGTTTTTTTCAAAATGATAAGTTGGATTGTTCTTGAAGAGCTTTTGAGATAAAAAAAAGTCATTTGGATAAATGGTTAAATAAAATACGTAGATTATGCAGACAAGAGAAGCTATTTTAAATAAGCGAACAAACATAAAAACTTATTCTAATCGAAAATCTATTTGTTGTTAGTAGGAAAACCGAGCTGAGATATATATTCAGATTGGCTTTGACGATTGAAGGCATCCCAAGCTTTTGCCAAATCATCAGGAGTCTGCTGAGATGTCTTTAAATCTAATTTAATCTCAACGGTTTCTTTAATCCTTTGATCAGCTTGAGGATGTGTTAAAAAAGCTGTGACAGGGTCTAGCTCTTTAAGTTCATTAGAATAATCAGGTAAGGGATCACTTTTTAGGGGAAAAGCAAAGATATTGATAATGAGAAAAAAAGTAAGACAAATTGTTGTTTTCATAAATTAGGTCTCTTATCCGCCCAAGGAAATACTTTTTCAAAAAAGTGACAAAATTGAAATATACCAGCATCATCATTTTCTGGTCCAACAACTTGTAGTCCTATAGGAAGATTATCTTGGGTAAAGCCACAAGGAAGAGAGGCTGCTGGTTGTCCTGAAAAATTAAATGGGAATAAGAATGAAGCAAAAAAGATATAAGGGTCGGAGTATAGTTTTTTAATGCAATCTGGGTAGTGTTCAATTGAGAAAGCAGCAGTTGCTGCTGTCGGGCAAATTAAAAGAGGATACTTTTGCATGACAGTTGCCATTTTTTTGTTAAACTCTTCTCTAAAGACAATTGCCTTTTCAATATCAGCAGGCAAAATATGTGATGCTTGGTCTAGGATATGTGAAATAGATGATCCTAAAATAGGTTTAGCTAGCATCGGAATTTTTTCAGCAATCACTTTGAACTTCGAAAGAATAAAGTTTTTTAAATCGGGCAAATGGTCATTCAAATCAACAGGAAGCTTAATTTGCTCAACTTCAAAACCCAATTTCTGCAGAGCGATTAGTTTTTGTTCAATTGTTTTGATAATTTCAGGATTTTGTATCCCCAAGCCTAAATCTGGGCTCCAAGCTAAACGCATTGGTTTGGGATCATGTTCAATTAGTTTTGTAAAGGGAACTTTAGGAGGCCTGCCTTGTGTGATCACATCGAGCATCATAGCTGCATCTTTAACAGTGCGTGAGATTGGTCCTATGCGATGAAGAGGTTGAAAGACAAGTTCAGCTTCTCCATTGAAAGGGACGCTATCACAAGAAGGCATAAAACCAAATAGTGAGCAAAAGCTGCTTGGGAGTCTGATTGAGCCGGCAGAGTCATTAGCTATAGCAATGGACGCCATTCCTGCAGAGACGCTAGCAGCAGAGCCTCCACTTGATCCTCCAGCTGTTTGCGTAAGCATCCAGGGGTTAGCAGTGGGTGGCATCAATCTATTTCTAGTGATAAACTCAGAACCAAATTCAGGGACATTAGTTTTGCCCAAAAAAATAGATTTAGCGCCTCTTAGTCTTTCAACAGACAAAGAGTCACTTTTTGCTATGTTATGGAAGCAAAGTAGCGATCCGTTAGTTGTGACAGTGCCCTGAATATCAAATAAGAGATCTTTAATAGAGATCGGAATTCCCAGTAAGGGGCTTGCGATATAAAGGTCTAAATTGCGATCAATTTCTTCAGCTTGTTTGAGAGCAAGATCTTTCAGTATAAGAATATAAGCATGAATTTTAGGATTTAATTTTTCGATGCGATTAAGGAAGGTTTTAGTCACCTCGGTGCAGGAGATTTCTTTTTTCTGGATCATCTCTTTAATCGTATAGCCCGGTAGAAATACCAGATCTTCTTCTTGCATATCATTAAACTCTTAGGGAAATATAAGTACTTCTATATCTGTTATGTATTAATTTAGAAATAGAAAAACGTTTAATTAGACCTATCTCTTGTCAAATTAAAAATTTAATTATGACAATATTAATTTTATATCTACTCCAGTTGCCTAAAACTCTAAAATAGCTCATTTAATTTATAAAAAATTAATATTTAATATGTTATAATCTAAAGTCATTGATTAACTATAAAAAGGAATCAGAATATGTCGGTCCCTCAATTTACCAGTTTAAACCAAGCTAATATGCAAATAGATGCTTATCGAGCAGCAGTAACAAGTGCTGAAATGTCTACGATCTTATCTAGCGCTTGTCAACAAGCTCCTCAACGGTGTGATCAACGCGTGATAAGTTACATTCAATCTATGGAAAAATATATTTCTAGTCAAATAGTACACTCGTTATCTTCAGCAGTGTCCTTTGCAGATAAAATCGATATAGTCAGAGAAGCTTTTGGAAAGGCTCTTGTCAATCATTTTAACAAATATGAGACATCGCTGCGCCCACTGTCAAATTTCATCAAAAAATTGGGAAAGAATGATCTCTTATGCCAGAAGTGGGAAAAAGCATATGAATTAGGCGAAGTTAAAAAGGAATATATCTATGAAGATATTTTCATTACTGTAGAAGAAAACAAGATTAAGCCATCTGTGTTTGCCGTTACAAACATGATGCTTAGGTTTGTCACTTGGGCTAAATTTTATATCACCTCGATTTGTTTAAGTCCTATCACCGATTTAACAGATCAACATCGATGTGTGACAAAGACAATTAATAAATTTAAATTATTAAAAGATGAAATCGGTTATATTGAGAGAGTTGCTCTTGCTTGTTATCAAGGAAGTTTTGATGCAGAAGCTGCCAAACAGAGTAAAATGCGATCTGCTAAAAAAAAGCCTCTAAATATAGAAAATCTTAAGAATGCATTTTCACTTATTGTAAATGGAACAGAGCGCTATCAGCAATTTATTGCAAGTCAACCCAAAGATCAAAATGCTATGGTTTGGATAGAAAATGATAATTAAAGCTAATTGAAAATTTACTTTAACAAAATTCCAAATTTTCTTTATCTATTTGGTTCAAACAAATAAAGTTATCAATTTATCAAAACAAATTTAATATTTGTTATTTACTATTAAGATAATTATAATCTCCCGCTTGTTTTAATTAATTATGGCCAGCTCCTATTTATGAATTCCAAGCGGTTTCTTTCAGTTTTCACTCTAACAATGATTAATATCTGCGCTATGACAAGTTTAAGAAGCCTGCCGCTAGCTGCTTCCTATGGATTTTCAATTCTATCTATTTATCTTTTTGCCGCTCTTTGTTTTTTAATCCCTTCAGCCTTAGTTTCTGCAGAGCTAGCAACTACTTTTTCAGATAAAGGGGGAGTCTTTGCTTGGGTTAAAGAGGCTTTTGGAGTCAAATGGGGATTTTTAGCAATCTGGATGCAATTTATAGCCAATGTCACTTGGTACC
>CAZJSX010000137.1:0-5531 GCA_964548845.1 uncultured bacterium
GTGATTGCTGTCGACAGTCAAATGCATGTCACATTCATCAACGACATCGCCTTAAAAATGTTTGGGCTGCATAAGGATACAATCATTCATCAACACGTCTCCTTACTCAAATCTGCTCAATGCTACTCTCTTTTAGAAGATTGCCAAGCTAAAAATAAAACCATCTATGACACTTTAGATTTGCAAGATGGTGATAAAAAAATTCCACTAGGAATTATTGTCACCCCTAAAAAAGATCAGGGGGCTATTTTAGTTTTACAAGACAAGACCCATCTTTTTCAAATTCTGGATATGGGGAAAGCATTTATCGCCGATGCCTCTCACGAACTCAAGACCCCCATCACTGTCATCCAAGGATACGCAGAAACGTTGCATGACCACCCTGAAATTGAAGGGAAAACTCAAAACGAGATGCTTGATAAAATTATCGTCAACTGCCAGAGAATGGAAGTTTTAGTTAAAAACCTCTTAACTTTAGCTGATATTGAAAACCTACCTCAATCTGCTCATAAACATTATGATCTGAAAATCTATCTTCAAGAGTGTGTCGAAAACATTCAAGCGATCCACCCACAAGCTCACGTTGAGCTCAATGAGTTTTCTAAAGAACCTATCTTGGTCGGCCTAGACCCTGATTTATTTCATCGTGCTATTATGAATCTTTTAGAAAATGCAGTCCGTTATAATCACGGCTCCCCTTTGATTAAAATTGATGTCACTCGTGAAAATAACAATGCTCGCATTGCCATTTCTGATAATGGTATTGGGATATCACCTACCGATCTGCCTCATATCTTTGAGCGTTTTTATCGCGCAGATAAAGCGCGCTCGCGCAAGCTTGGAGGATCGGGACTTGGCCTTTCTATCGTCAAAACAATCATCGATAAATTAAGTGGCACCATCACAGTAGATTCAAAAATTGACGAAGGGACAACCTTTGTTATCTTATTGCCACTGTCGACATTGAATAAAGAAAATAGCGAAGATGGATATACAAATTGAGGTTTTTTAACCTGATTGCTAAACTGCTTTGCATTACTACTTTTGTAAGGCAAGTTTGTGAAGCTCAAGTATCAGCTCCTCTCTTTATTGATCCCACCACTCTTAGTTGGAGCCCTCTTTGCAGATTCCATCTCCGCAAAAAAAGAAAAGCTATCGCAAAGTGAAAATTCTAGCTCTCACATCCCGTTTCGAGAAATTAACGATGAGATGCAAAATCTACGGTTTTCGTTAAAAGAAATTTATCAAAAATCACAAGAACTTCTCGCTCAGGGAGAGCATTCAACCCCACAATTTGAAGATCTATTAAAAGAGTCTAAAACTTTAAAAGAGAATCTTCGAGAAAAAGAGATGGCTTTTAGGCAAATGGCACAAAAGCCAGGAGAGGAAGAGCTTTTTTCACTGATGCATGAAAGTGAAATTACTCTAGAGCAACTGATTTTAGATTATGCCTCTTCAAACTACTTATATATCATTCCATCTGAGATGGCAAAAATACAACTCAACCTATGTTCATCATTACCTATTCCAAAAGCGACATGGGAAGAAATTGTAGAATTAATCTGCGCACAAAACGGAATTGGAATTAAACCGGTAAATTCCTTTGTCAAAACTCTTTTTTGGAATCTAAGCAACCCCATTTCATCGCTCAAATATATCTTATTCGACAACCAAAGTTTAGATCTGATTGAACCGACTCAACGAGTCTGTTTTGTCCTCTCTTTAGAGGGATCTGAGTTTGCAGAAGTACAGCAGTTTTTAAAACGCTTTGTCAACGAAAGGATTTCCTCACTGCACTCTTTTGGGCAAAACTTAGTATTGATTGGCGAGGCTTGTGAAATTAAAGAGCTCACCAAACTTGTTAGCTTTATCAGGCAACAACAAAAAGATAAATCATACAAGCTCATCCCTATAGATAAAATGAGCGCTGATGAGATGCAAGCTATTTTATCTGCCTGCTTTGCCAGCTTCACCACATCCAATGGCACGAGTAAAGTCGAATCATGCCCGATCTCTATTATTCCGATGAAAAGATATTTTCTACTTTTAGGATCACAAAAAGATCTAGAGAAAGCTGAAAATATTCTCTTAGAAATTCACACACAAGTGGCCAATCCCGACCAGATGACTGTTTACTGGTATACATGCAAATACTCCGAGCCCAATGAGCTGGCCTATCTTCTTCAGCAAGTGTATCAGATGATGATTCAACAAATTGATGAAGAGGATATTGAAAACACCGTAAAAATCATGCAAGAGCCTCTCTCCACCCCTTGCGGATTGCGCCCTGGCACAATCCCGCCGATTTGCAATGATGCTCCGCAGATGTTTGTTAATCCACCAAGAGCCATGCCACAAGAAAATCCAAAAGGATTTTCCTCTAAAGAAGGGTTCTCTAACTTTATTGTCGACCCGAAAAGTGGGATGATCATTATGGTGGTCAAACAATGTTACTTAGAGAAATTAAGAGAGCTAACAAAAAAACTCGATATCGCAAAAAAGATGGTGCAAATTGAAGTTTTATTATTTGAAAAAAACATTTGCGATCAAACTCAATTTGGCTTGAACCTTTTTCAATTAGGCGATCAATCCAAAAGCACTGACGCTGGAGTTAATTGGACTGTCGACACTCTCAAAAACAATTCTCCTGGAATTTTAGATTATTTCTTTGGAAGAAAAAAAATTCCAAATGTTTTCCCAGCTTTTAACTTTGCTTATCATTTTTTGATCTCTCAAGATGACATTTACATTCACTCTAACCCCACAGTCACAACGGTCAATCAAACCCCTGCAGTAATCGATTTGATTGAAGAGCAATCTTTAAATATGGGAACTGTTGAGAATCCTCAAACAGCAACGATCACCAACACCTATATTCGAGCGCAATATGGAACATTTATTCAAATCACCCCAACAGTAAATTTTGGCGATGAAGATGATGATTTTCAACACTACATCACACTCGACACCAACATCACTTTTGATACTACGACAACCTCTAGAGATAGTAGACCTAATGTCAATCGCAGGCACATTCAAAATCAAGTGCGCATTGCAAACGGTGAAACTTTAATCTTAGGGGGATTGCGCCGCAAAAATTCTGAAGACCACGTCGATAAAATCCCATTTTTAGGTGACATCCCAGGACTTGGAAAACTATTTAGCTACACCTCGTTGAATGACAAAAGCACCGAGATGTTTATATTTATCACCCCCAGGGTGATTGAAGATCCTATTTCTGATTTCGAAAAATATAAATCAATCGACTTAAAAAAAAGGCCAGGAGATACTCCTGAACTCTTAAAAAAACTTTTAGAAGCTAAACTTGCAGATCATGAAAAAAAATATCGCCTCTCTTTAAAACAACTCTTTACCCATGCCTAGCCCAACTTTTTCATTTTTAAATCTTGATTTTTCTTTTTCAGAACTTCTCTCTCTATTTCAAATCCCAGCAGCTTCTCCCCAGGCATTTAATCTGGCGCAAAATTGGCATTCGATTTCCTATTCTTATTGCAAAAAGCACTTAGTCCTCCCTTTGCTTTATGAGCATAAAATGTGCAAAGTAGCGATGACCAACCCTTTTGACTTTGAGATTGAAAAAGAGCTGGCCTTTATGCTGGATGGTCAGATCGAAATTTTATACTGCCCCAAAGAAGATTTAGAGCTTTGGATTGACCATTATTTCCATAAAGAAAATGAAAAGGCCTCGCAGCTATTTGAAAACCTTCAAGATAAAACAAATGATAGCACAACTTATGCTTGTTATGATCTTTTAGATCCTCATGAGCAATCCGCTCCATCGGTTAGACTTTTAAATTTTATCATTCAAGAAGGAATTACTCAAAAAGCATCAGATATTCATTTTGAACCTGTGGACAACTCTTTAAGAATTCGCTATCGCATCGATGGGGTGCTACAAAATAGACATCAAATTCCCGAGCAACATCAAGCACATATCATCAGCCGATTAAAAGTGATGGCTCAACTCGATATTGCTGAAACTCGCCGCCCACAAGATGGAAGAATCAAATTAAAGTTAGGCCAAAGAGAGGTCGACTTTAGAGCCAGCACCATCCCTATTTCTAGTGGAGAGCGCATTGTACTTCGTATTTTAGACCGAGAAACATCTAACTTAAATCTACTCGATTTAAAAATGGATTCCCATATTTTAACTGAATTGCAAAATATGATCCGCAGAAGTGAAGGTATTTTACTTGTCACAGGGCCAACAGGAAGTGGTAAAACAACAACTCTCTATAGTGCCATTAATGACATCTATCAAGAGTCTTTAAACATCATGACCATTGAAGATCCTATCGAGTATAAATTACCCCACATTGCTCAAATGGGTGTCCACCCTAAAATTGGTTTAACTTTTGCAACCGGGCTGCGCCATATTTTAAGGCAAGATCCCGATGTGATTTTAATCGGTGAGATTCGCGATTTAGAAACGGCTCAAATTGCCATCCAAGCCTCACTAACCGGTCATTTGGTTTTGAGCACTCTTCATACCAATGATGCTCCATCAGCAATCACCAGATTAGTCGATATGGGCATTGAACCTTATTTACTCTCATCATCTATTATTGGTGTATTGGCCCAAAGACTTTTAAGATTAATCTGTAACCATTGCAAGCAAATCGATCACCCACCAAGTCAAGATTTAGAAAGGCTGGGTTTAGATTTAGATCCCCATATGACTTTTTACAAAGGGGTGGGTTGCTCTGAATGCTATTTTACAGGCTATAAAGGTCGCCGTGGAATTTATGAGTTGATGCCTGTTAAAGGTGAGGTCAAAAAAAATATCGCGATATCAGCTGATAGCAACCATCTTCGAAAATTAGCTTTAAGCGATGGTCTTGTGACTTTAAAAAAACAAGGTGGCGACTTGATTGCTCAAGGATTGACAACTGTTGAAGAAGTGCTAAGAATTGCGCTAGGAGTTCAGGAGAGCTAAATGCCCACATTTTTTTACAAAGCTTATTCACATCAGGGGAAAGCCTATTTAGCAAATATTGAATCCTCATCTCTTTTAGAGGCTAAAAAAAAATTAACGGAATTAGACGTCATTGTCGTTTTTATCAAAGAAAAACGATCTTTATTTTCAAAAAAAATCACTAAACAATCGCTTTTTCAATTCACAAATCAACTCTATCAACTCGTTGAAGCCTCCTTTCCTCTCTATGAAGCTCTAGAGCTTTTAAAAGAACAATTCATTCACGATCCTATCTATAGCTTAATTGACTCTTTGTCAGAAAAATTAAAGTCGGGCTCTTCTTTCTCTCATGCCATTAAAAATTACCCGCAATACTTCGACGCTCTTTACTGCACATTAATTGAAGTTGGAGAAGAGAGTGGCTCGCTCCCTGCTGCTTTAAAAGGAATCTGCAAAGACTTTGAGCGCAAGCAAAAGCTCAGTAAACAACTCTCCTCTGCCTTAATCTACCCCTCTATTTTAATTGCTTTTTGTACACTTCTGATCAATCTTCTTATTTTTTATATTATCCCCTCGTTAAGTCAGCTTTTTGATG
>CAZJSX010000138.1:0-5501 GCA_964548845.1 uncultured bacterium
GGCAAGTCAGCAAGCACATTATTACTTAGCGAATTTGCTGGAGCTTCTCATCACCTTCCTCATGCAACCATTATCAATCCTTTAGATGTTGAAGGGCTCGCTAAAAACATCAAGATTGCGCTAGAAACTCCCTCATTTGAAAAAACAGTCAAACTTTTGAAAATGGAAGAACTTGTTCGCGCGCTTGATAGCCCATTATGGGCTAAAAAGTTTCTAAAAGAGTTAGAAAAAGTAGCGCATACCAATGAACAACAAAAGCAAACTGTTTTCTTAAATCATCAACACATAGAGAATCTCTTAAGCCAGATGGCAGAAGCTAAAGAGCGTCAAATCATTTTAGATTACGATGGGACATTAAGAGAGATCACCTCGTATCCTCAAGAAGCAAGGCCTACAACAGAAATTTTGGCTCTTTTAGAAAAATTGCTCACTCTTCCCAACACTCGCATTGATATAGTAAGTGGACGAGATCATCAAACGCTCGAAGCATGGCTTGGTCATCTGCCTATTGATTTATCTGCTGAGCATGGATTTTTAAAAAGAAATAAAAATGAAAAAAAATGGGAGAAAGGAAAAGATATCGATTTAGCCTGGATGCCTTACGTCAAAGAAATTTTAAATAAAGCTGTTGATGAAGTTCCTGGAAGTTTTTTAGAGAGTAAAAGTTGCATTTTAAGCTGGCATTATCGAATGACTGATTGTGACTATGGGCAGTGGAGAGCTAAAGAACTTTATACCTCACTTATCCAAGATTTAGCAAATCTGCCAGTCGAAATTGTTCAAGGGAAAAAAGTTTTGGAAGTGCGAGCTCAAGGTATTTCAAAGGGTAAATATATCGAACAACTCCTAAAAGAGCTTAAACCCAATACTTTTATTCTATGTATTGGAGATGATTACACCGATCAAGAAATGTATGCTATGCTTCCAGAAACTTCTGTCTCTATTCACGTTGGAGAGCGCTGTTTAAAGTCTACTTTTCAGCTAGAATCCCCAAGACAAGTTAGAAACTTGCTCACACGTATTTGCGATGCCATACAAAAAAAACAAATTAATGCCTAAATTAAAAGGACTGACGGATTTTCTATCAGTTTTTTTAAAGTGGCTAAAAACTTAGCTCCATCTTCACCATTTATTGCTCTATGATCCGCAGCTAGAGTCAACGTCATTTGATGACTCATGGCTAGCAAGTCTTTCTCAATTTTTGGGACTTCTTCAATTCCACCCACCCCTAAAATGGCTGCTTGTGGAGGATTAATAACAGGGAGCACACTTGTAATACCATACATTCCTAAATTAGAAATGGTAAACGATCCCCCTTTAAACTCTTCCATTTTCAATTGATTGTCTCTTGCTTTTTGCGCCAGTTGTTTCACCTCTAGAGAAATCTGCTGCACATTTTTATAATCAGCATAACGAATAATGGGTGTGATTAATCCCTCTTGCAAACTAACTGCAACCGCGATGTCGATTGTTTTAAAACGGATAATTTTTTGATTTTTAGAATTAAAACCACTATTAATTTTAGGATGCTCTTTTAGAGCTAAAGCAGCGGCTCTAATAATTAAATCATTGAAGCTGACATTAATATTTTGGTTTTTTAATTCTGCTCGCACGCGCATTAGCGCTGTCACTTGAACATTTTGATTAATATAAAAATGAGGGATAAAAGTTTTAGCTGCCTGCAATCGATTAGCAACAACTGCTTGAATGGCGGTCATCTCCACTTCTTCAAATGTACCTGGAGCAAACTCTGGAGCTTGTTTATGATTGGAATGGGCCACTGATTTTGGAGTAGCTAATGCCAAATCTTCACTCATAATGCGACCATTCGGACCTGATCCTTTAACAGTGGATAGATCGAGATTTTTATCTTTAGCAATTTTTTTAGCCAGCGGTGTTGCTAAAAGTTTGCCTTCTAGTGTGTTTGTTGCAAATGGATACTGATAATTTTTTAGTGGTTCTTCTGGCTCAAACACAGGCTGCGACATAGTAGATGTTGCAGACGATTTAGTAGCTGGAACTACTGCCTCTTGTGCACTGTCATTTTGTTGCTCAACTTTTTTTGAGGCTTGCACCGGGGCTTTTAATGCATATCCTTCAATACTTTCATTCTGCTCTACAGTAAAAATAGCAATCGGATCATTGATTGATGCAGAACCACCCTCTTTAACAACAATTTTTTTAAGCCAACCTTCATCTAGAGCATTATGTTCAACAGTTGCTTTATCTGTAGTGATTTCTAAAAGTAAATCTCCGGTCTCAACTTTATCTCCCTCTTTTTTATGCCATTTTGCAATGACTCCCTGCTCCATGGTTGGTGAAAGTTTTGGCATAGTGACAGTAAAGGGCATGAAATCTCCTAACGATTTAAAACTTTATAGATCCCAGCAATCACTTTTTCTACAGTGGGGAGGGTCTCTTTTTCTAACATTGCCGAGTATGGCATCGGCGTCTCTTTTTGTGTAATTCTTTCAATAGGTGCATCGAGATAATCAAAACAATGTTGCATCACTTGAAAACCAATCTCACTACAAATTCCAGCAAAGCTATGTCCCTCTTCGACAATTAAACAACGAGAAGTTTTTCGAACCGAGCTCGCAATAGTTGCAATGTCTAAAGGTTTGATGGAGCGCAAGTCAATCAATTCCACTTTAATCCCTTTCTTGGCTGCCTCCTTACACGCTTCTTGACAAATGGTGACCATTCGGCTGTAAGTAATCAGCGTGAGATGCTCTCCTGGTTGCACTACATTTGCTTTTCCTATTGGAATTAAATACTCCCCTTTTGGGATTTCCATTTTTAATCCATAGGCTAGCTCATTTTCTAAAAACAAAACAGGATTAGGATTGCGAATAGCTGTTTTTAAAAGACCTTTGGCATCATAAGCATTACTTGGGCTTAAGACAATCAAACCTGGAAGATTAGCATAAAGAGCTTCGACACAATGAGAGTGCTGACAAGAGACTTGAGCTGCAGCCCCATTTGGCCCTCTAAAGACAATCGGAACATTAAATCTACCACCAGACATGTAAAACATTTTAGCAGCATTTGAAATAATTTGATCGGCTGCAACAAAAGAAAAGTTAAAGCTCATAAATTCGACAATCGGACGTAAACCTGTCATCGCAGCGCCAATACCCATTCCTACAAAGCCATTTTCTGAAATTGGGGTATCACAGACTCTTTCAGGGCCCCACTTGTCGAGTAATCCCTTGGTCACTTTATAGGCACCATTATATTCAGCAACTTCTTCTCCTATTACAATTACTCTAGGATCTAAAGTCATTTCTTCATCGATAGCTTGTCGAAGGGCTTCTCTAATATCAACAGTTTGCATTTCCATATCTATTCTTCTTTATAGACCCCTTCTTCTAAAACAATTGGATTTGGAGGTGAGCTTTTTTCTGCATGATCAACAGCTTCTAAAACTTCTTTAAGAACTTCTTTATCGAGAGCTTTATATTGCTCTTCTGTGAGCATTCCTGCGTCAATCAAATCGTGCTTTAATTTTAAAATGCAATCTTGTTGCATAGCTGCTTGCAAACACTCTTTGGTGCGATAGTTGGCAGGGTCTGAAATAGAGTGACCGCGAAATCTTTCAGTGATCGCTTCAACTAAAATAGGTCGTCTTTCTTGCTGCATCTCTTTTTTGATTTCTTGAAACGCTTGATGTGAAGCTAGTAAATCCATGCCATCAATAGTATACCCTTTGATACCAAAACACTTTGCAAAGTGCTCAGCAATCGGCTCCATAGCAACAGCTCGATTAACCGCAGTTCCCATTCCCCACTTATTATTTTCAATCACAATGATGCAAGGCAACTTCCACAAAACAGCTAAGTTTAAAGACTCATGAAATGTCCCTTGAGCCACTGCTCCATCGCCTAAAAAGCAAAAGGAGACCTCTTCTTCTTTTTTTAGATATTTGATGCTGAGGGCAGCTCCAATGGCAATTGGGACTTGTCCACCGACAATACCAAAACCACCCAAAAGTCTATCAGAATAAAGGTGCATAGAACCACCGCGACCCATTGCATTACCATTGGCTCGTCCATAAAGCTCTGACATAATGTCTTTAGGGGGCACTCCTGTCAAATAGGCTAAAGCGTGGCAACGATAAGAGGTCGACCACCAGTTGTTTTGACCAAAAACATCGACACAGGAAGTTTGGATAGCCTCTTGGCCAATATAGGCGTGAAAGAACCCACCTATTTTCCCCTGTAGATAAGCAGCTTCCGCTCTTGTCTCTAGGTGGCGAATAACGAGCATTCGCTTGAGGAGAAACAAAAGTTTTTCCTGGCCTAGCTGGGCAATAAGTTTGGTCTTATCGCAGCTTAAAAAGTTATATTTAGCATGGTTTGCTTGGTTGTCCATAATCTGCTTTAGGGCTTTTTTTATCCGACCCGCCTGATTTGCTGTATAAACCATTTTAGAATAACCCCGCAAGCTAAAGGCCCCTTTAGTACCCATAAAAATTTATTGATAAGGGCTAAATGGTAAAAGATTCGCCGATAAATCACAATTCAAAATAAGTAATTTGAGGAGCCTCAAATACTATTTGTTAAGAATTTAATTTAAGAAGTTTATTATTAGCGCTTTACACACAAGCAACCTTTAAAACTCAACAAATCAACTGATTGGTTATTAGACATTTAAGATATAGAAAACACTTGACTTTTTAATCGTCTTAAGCTATAATTAGCATAAGGTAAAGCGTTAACTAGGTGAAAAAGTGAGCATAAGTTCAAATACAAATAATCCAATCTTTGAGAAAGCAGGGCATATTCATTTAGACCCAAAGGCTCTAAGAGCTGAAAAGGTCTCAGACAGAAGAGGCAGTTTAAGCTCTCACTCTTCTGATGGATCTTTGCGCTCTATTTCAGTTTCGTCTAGTGGAACTCACTCCCCTAAAATTGCAAATATTGGGATTAAAGTCGCCTCATTCTGGGAAAGGATGGCTACCATTTTATCTTTGGGTTATTGGAACAAAGCAACTAAAGTCAGTTTTGATGGCGGTCACACCTTTAAATGGCTCCAATCTAATAGCTTATCCAGATATTTCTTTGAGGTCTTTAAAACAACACATTTAGTAAATAAAGAAGACCGAAAATATATAGAAGCATTACAAAAGCACTGCACAAAATCTAAAGGACCTTATGATTTAGATGAATCTGTCTTACGAGGTTTTATCAAAGCCGCAAGAAATAATAACGCGACAATCGATAATAACAACAATACTCCAACTTGCATTGGAAACTTTTTAAAAGTTTTTGTAATCAAAGTCAATGCTACAAATCGAACGAATGGATATTTGCCTGACTTTCTCAAACCCATCAAAGATTTGGAAGCAAATATTTTCTATCAAATGTCTGACCAAGCTCAGTCTGTTGGAGACTTAAATAGTCAGACCCGTACAAAAAATCTATATTGCTGTGCAGAAACAGTTGCAGATGCATGGTCTCAATTCTTTATACCATTTAATAAGGTACAAGAAACAACCC
>CAZJSX010000139.1:0-5488 GCA_964548845.1 uncultured bacterium
ATATTGGCGCTGAGTCTCTCCCTCTCACGTTTGCAATTACTGCTGTCGGAATTTTTTGTTCTTCCGGGATCTTCTTCTTTCTTTACAACCGGATGAATATCAACCAAATTTTCGTGAAGTGGATTTATGTGGCTATTGCCTTTTATCTCATCTACTTTTCACAAGTGCTATTTGGAGCCATGTCTCCAGCATTTTTTATTTCGTTTAAAGCTTTAACCTACATTGCACAGTTAGCTTTCTTTTCTTGCTTCTGGACTTTTGTTGACCAATATTTTGAACTACAGAATGCCAAACGAATTTTTGGTCTTTTATATTCGGCTATTTTCTTAGGGATGGCCGTTTCCGGAGCTATTCTTTCTGTTTATGAGAACTTTAAAGGGATGATTGGAATGATGGCTCTTGTCACAGCAGCCCTTGTTGCCAGCCTCTTTCTAATTAAATATATCCAAACTCACTTTGCTAAAATCTCCGACGACCATCAAGAATTTGTCATTGCTAAGACTAGTGGAAGAGATCTATTTAAATCGATTGTGACCTCGCCTTTCACAATCCTACTGCTCTTGTTTTGTATTATTTTACAGTTTTTGATTGTCATTACTGAATACGAGTACATGTTCTCACTTGAGAAAATTTTAGCAGGTGGCTCAGCCAACGGCCTAACCCAGTTTTTAGGACGTTTATACTTCTTTGGCTCCCTTTTTAATATTTTCTTTGGTCTATTTCTCTATGGAAGGCTCATTCGAAATATGGGGCTCAATAACGTGATTTTGATTGTCCCTCTCTTTTTCTGCTCTCTTTTCTTTGGATGGATTTTCTCTGTAAGGATCATCTTCCCGATTATGGGCTTCTTGGCAGTTGAAGGGGTGCTCACATTAGTTGAAGATAACAACTTCAACTTATTACTCAACGCTGTCCCTTTACGATTCAAAAACAAAATTAGAGTTGTTTGTGAATCTGTCATTGAACCGTGCGGCATTTTAATGAGCTCACTGCTCATGATCTTTTTTAAAGAACACAGCAAAACGATGGGTCTTGCTGTCTCTATTATCTTCTTAGTGGTCACTTTAATGATGAGAGCCTACTATACTAAGGGAATCTTTTATAACTTGATCTCTCACCTGATCAACTTCAATCATAAAAAGCCTCTTTGGACCAATAAGATTTCTAAAAAGGATTATTTAGAAAGCAGGCCAGGTTTTACCCAGCAATTTGTCACTTTAAAAGAAAATGAACAACTCTTTCTAGTCGAATGCGCTCTTCGCTTTAACGATTTAAAATACTTAGAAACACTCTTGGGCAAAATGACTAAGTTTGCCGATCCGATTAAGTTAAAAGTGATCAACGTGATTGAAGAATATCCTTCTTCAGTAACCGCCAGGTTTCTGCCTTACTTCCAATTTTGGGCTAAGCAAAGCGAAGAGTTTAAAGAGCACTTTTACTTTCACTTAGCTAAAATGGAAATGCTGGATCAGGAGCTCGCTGTCGCTAACTCACAAAGTAAAAAACCCTATCTCAAAGCAGGGAGCTTGCTGACTCTTTGTCGTCAGCCTGATTTAACATTGGAAAATTTTGTTCCCAAGCATGCGTTAATCAAAATGTTAATTTCGCGCAATCTAGAAGAAAATAGATTAGCAGCAGAGGCCATATTATATAATTACGATCCAGACTTTAAGCCTCTTTTAATTAAACTGCTTCGCAATCGCCCTGAAATTAGACTTCCCATTTTAAAAACGCTTGCGCGCAGCTTAACGACAACGGATCGCGATTTGCTTTCCCCTCTTTTAAGTTTATTAGAACAGCAAAGCTGCCCTGATGTCCGATTGATGTTAGTTAAGGCCATTGAGCGAATTGTCGATCATGAAAATATAACTGCGGTCATGGCTGCTAGCCAATTTTGGAGCTCCAGCGAAAAAAGGCACTTCATGGATGCTGCGCTTGATATGGAAAATCAGGTGATCTACACTTTAGAAGAGATTGTGATTGGTCCAAACTACTCGGATAAAATGCGCCTCATGGCAGGTCAAATCTTGTCTGGAATGAGCCCAAAACTCTTAAAAACGTGTTTCCAGCGCATTTTACAAGATGAGATTCAGAAAGCTTATCTTTACTTCTATCACTTCATTACAATTCAAAAAAGCTACCCATATAGCAATCTACATCTATTAGAGCTGGCTTTAAAAAACAGCTATGACTCTATTTTAGATTTTATCATCCAAATTCAATCGCTGACTCAAAAATTTGATAAAGGAGAGTATTTAGCACAATCACTGCACTCCTCTCACCCTAAAACTTATAGTCACGCCATTGAAACACTACAAAAGATGTGCACAACTAAAATTTATAAGCAGATACAGCCTTTAATTGAAAAGGGGCATGAAAAAGCATTCTTCAAACTCTATCACACCCACAAATTCCCTATTTTATCTTTAGAAGAGCTTTTAGATCATTTAGAGAAATCTTCATCCCCAGTCAATCGGATGATTGTGTTATCGCTTAAAAATCGCTTAAAAATTCAAAGCATTGAAAAGATGAGTTTAGAACAATCCAAAACAGCACTCCAACTTGCTGAGGTTTCGCCCATATGAAATTACCTAATCAAATTGAAAAAGCATTTTTACTTAAAAAAACATTCTTGTTTGCTGATTTAAGTTTAGATCAACTTTTTGCAATCGCAGCAAAACTCGATGTGCAAGTTTTAGACCAAAATGAATATATCTTTAAGAATAATCAATCCGCACTCCACATTTTTATTATTTCCAAAGGAACTATTGAATTGATGAATCCCAACGGCGATGTTTTAACACGTCTTTCTGAAGGAGATCTTTTTGGAGATGAGGCCCTCTTTAACGATCGCATCCATCTCTATCAAGCCAAAGCTGCTACAAAGTGTCATCTACTCACGCTAACAAAAAAACACTTAACCGCAATTATCTCAGAGTGTCCAAGTGTAGCGATTAACCTTTTAGAGGCTTTTGCTCGCCAAATCACCTTTAGACACGCCCACACTCAATCCATTTAACATGGTTTGGTGTAAAGGTTTCATAGCACATTTATTTGTGTATAAGATATTTAAAACCTTAACTCCAATTGTCAACTAAGGTTAATAGCCATAAATTTGATAATTTGCGATATTACTTGTTCTTTATTCATTCTAAATAACTGGTAACATCAAATGACGCTTGTAGCATTTGCCAACAATCCAAATAGCGAAATAAGTTTAACTCTGTGGGCGCCACGCATTGCAACTGTTTCAATGAGCACTTTTGGTGGACTTGTACTTGGAGGACCTATTGGTGCGGCAGTTGGACTTGCCACAAGTCTAACAGATGAATATTTAAATTATGATAAACACTATTTGTCGACATCAGCATTTTGGGCAACAACCACAGTTTATCCTTTATGCAATTTAGCTTTAACCTACACCCCTTACGGTCTAGGAGCATTAGCTGCAACCGCTATTGCTACTGCTGGATTGGCTCTTCCTTATTTGACTGATGATTTCTTAGATTTTAAACAAAAATTAAAAACGCCTATTGAATCTTTTTTTACAATTAACAAAATGTTTGATGAGAAAAATATTCTTTCAGTTGATGAGATGAAAAAAATTTACGATACTTTTTTTGAGTCTCCTTCTAAAGCCTTGGCTATCATTCAAGATGATGCTTATTTGCTCTCGCAAAATAAATTTCTCACCAGTTTTTTAAAAAATAGTGCTTTAGGAATTTTAAAGACTTCTGTTTCTTTTCTTTTTCTACACTTAATGTCAGCTTATAGCAGCAATTTATTTATCCATAATCTATTGAACCGCAATAAAGGGATTCAACTCTCTGATTTATATCACCTATCACCTTATCTTAAAGAGGCGATAAAAATTTTAGGAATGCTTTTTGTTAAAAATGAAATCGACTTTTACATCGAATCCAAAGAGAATTCCATATCAACCGATCAATATCAAATTGTTTTAGAACAAAGTATTGCATTGCTCGTTGAAAAAGGAAATGGACGTAAAGTTTTATCCACTCCGGGTGGTAAAGAGCTCGTCCAAAATTTAACTCCTGATCTTACAAAATTGGTTTATAAAGGAGCTGGTAGACTTAACTACATACTCACCCAGGCTTTTGAGACTCTTACTTCAGCATTAGCTATTTCGCAATTAGCGCCGAATGCCTTAGCTCCCTATGCTATTTTGTCAGCTTTACATCAAAATTACATCAAGCACCTTTCAACGACTATTAACAGGCTATTTAAGAGGCATTCAGAGGGAGAAGTTCCTCTTTGGGATATTAAGTATGATATTTCAAATAATATTGACCAGATCAACCTTCGCGATGGAGAAACATTCGTCTCACACCAATTTAGCGAAATTTTAACTCAACAAAACGCACTACTTAAACAAATTGAGTACTATGAAAAGCTTAAAGCAAGCAGTGATAAGAGAATTTCGTTACTAGGCGAGTCTATTGATGTCTATCACTATGCTCTACTTGTTTTAACCTCTCATTTACAAATGGGATCCATTCCCCTACTTAAAAAATCAGTCGATAATGTTTATGGATTTATTGCAAGTAATCTCAATTTAGGAATAACGAGTAAGGAGTTGAATTTAGCTCAAGAGCGGATAAACAAACTTTTCGAAATTATAGAATCCTCAAACTCTTCTCCAATAGTTAGAACTCGCAATAAAGAAGGTAAAATTATTATCGAAAATTACGAGCTGCGGGTAAATAATGACCCTGTTTTAAAAATCGATTATTTTGAATTTTTACCACAAAAGCGATACGCCTTAACAGGAAAATCGGGTTGCGGGAAAAGCTCATTTTTAATTGATCTTAAACAAGGTGTTTTAGGCAAGCTCTCAAGTTCTGGACATATCTCCATTGGTGATTTTGAAGGTAGAAAAGCTAAAATGATGTTCATCGATCAAGATCTATACTTGCCTGCTGATTCTACACTGTTTGAAACAGTTTGCTTTCCAACCATTTTAAGCACTTTAAACGAAAATCAAGTTGCTGCTTTGAGAGAGCTTGTCATTAGCCTTTTTAGAGAACTCGAAATCGATAAACAAGCTGAAGTGCCAGATAGCACAGCTGGTTTAATTTCTCTACTGGATAGTAAGGAGTTTAAATTGAGTGGAGGGCAAACAAAGAAAATCGCCATTATTCAAGCTATTCTCAACAATCCAGATCTTCTCTGCATGGATGAAACATTGACTGGACTTGATAAAGAGTCTTTAATCTTGGTGATCACTGCGATTTTAAAATATTTATCAAAAGTGACACTCTTTGTAGTGGATCATCATGCTGAAGATAATAACTATCTAGGGTTCTATCAATCCAATATTCACTTCTCTAAAGATTCGAATGATATAGGAAAGATTGAAGAAATGCCAATAGCAACTAAAAGCCTTAAAATAAGCTCTTAAAAAAAGAGAATTGTAAAATGTATTAAAAAAACCCTTTTAAGTAAAATTTACTAAAGGGGGTTTAAC
>CAZJSX010000140.1:0-1839 GCA_964548845.1 uncultured bacterium
GGGGTCAATATTATTATCAAGTCGGTGCTTAATAAACTCTTTGAGATATCGAGGATAATTTTTTATAACTTTTGCTTCAGAGTCTTCTGCACAATCGACATCAGGATATTTTTTATGACTAAAAACCCACACCTGGAAATTTTCATCAAACCAGGGCTTGATCTTTCCAACTTCTTTAAGAGCTATTTCTAAGTGTTCGTTGATTTCTTCTCGGGAGGCCATTTTAATCCCCTCTCTTTAAATTTTTTTTCTGTTTTATTAACGCTAAAAGCTGCAACTTCTCTTTTTTTGCCTTTGCCATGAATAATTTTGATGGTGCAAATAAATAATCCCTCGTCATCAAATAAGCTATAATCAATTCCACCCTTAATTAGCTTCCATCCAACTAATTTTAAGTATCGCAGAAAAACCGCTTCTTCTATTGGCTTAAAGGCCATAATATCACCTTTTATAGGCTTATATTAGATTAATTTGTCAAATTAATCAAGATTAAAAAACTTTCTATTATTTAGACTTCTAATTTTTGCACATTAAATATCAAAAAATTGTGCTAAAGCGCTCACTGGATGCCGAATTTTCCTAATTGATGCTGAACCAATTCTTTGAATTTTTTATCTGTATAGCTAAAAGAGGCTGTTCCTATTTCGACATATTGATTAGCGATATAGAAATTTAGCTTTTTACCATCTATGCTATCTTTAAGCTTTTTAAAAAGACTCTGAATCCAATCTTTGTTACTTTCGTTTGAAATTCCATTAGAACTTTGAGCTTGCATTTCCAACCAAGCCTCGTCAAAATTATTTTTAAGTTTACTTAGAGAGCTTATCCTAGTACACCAAAAAGATTTTTTCATCCCCCACTTAATAAGATCTTCTACATCCTGAGCAGAGCGATTTTTTAAAATAGACTTAATTATCATTAAATCTTTCTTTTCTGACTCCCCCGTTGGAATCTTATAGCTCTTATCAATTTCTTGTCTTATGGAGTGATATACATCAAAAAGATACTTCTCAATTTTAGATGTCCCTGTTTTACTTTGAGCTATCGACTTGGCTGCTTCTGTAAAAATTGCTCCCGCTGGATCATAGTATTTCTTTTCATCAAATAAAAGGCAATCCACATGCCCAAGTCGCTCATAACTTTCTAAATACCCTACTGATTTTGCTACAGAATAAGCATCGTCTAAAATGTTATTCATTCTTTTTTTATTTTTATTGATCACACTAACTGGCATTTTTATTGCTGCTGCAATATCTTCAGGGCTCCAGCGAATTTGATAAGGTTTTTGAGCATTAGGGCTTCTTCTTTTTAATTCATATTGATAACATAAAAACATTAAAAGCCTGAATGTGTAACTTGATGCTTTTTTATTCCCAACGAGTTTAATAACCTCTTCTCTCCAGTTATTTCTCATCATGATAAAATAATTTTCTCTTTGATCTAAAAAGATAGAGCTTGGAGTTATTTCATAATAGCTGTGTTTATCTGAAGATGGATTTTTAACCTGTTTAATCGTGAATAGCGTATCAACTACGACCACAGATTCTTTTTTCCATTTTCCATTGGAGTCTTTTAAAGGCTTATTTTCATCGTCAAAAGCAAGTCTGTCATAGTAAAAACAAAACTGGGTAGTCCCTAAAGTTTTTAAAGCGGCTATTACCCGTTCTTTTCTTCCAATTCCATCTTTTAGATGACACCACCCCATAATATCTTTTTGTGTCACGCGTAATCTTGGAAGTTCTTTTAGAAATTGATATGATTTTGGGACTACTCCATCATACCTTTCATTGGCAACTTCCGCCACCTCTTTAGGGGCCATGTTTCCTTTGTAATTTGTTT
>CAZJSX010000140.1:1849-5477 GCA_964548845.1 uncultured bacterium
AATCCTTTGATGATACCTTCCATTACTCTAGATTCTATATCCGACAAGTTGACTCCAAAGCGATCAATGGACCCCTCTAACTTGAGACCGAATTCTTTTTGAATCTCATCATTTTTTTCTTCAAATAACGAAAGCTGCTGACTGTCGCCTAAAATATTTCGAACACTATGAATTGCAAGCTGGGTATCATATTCCTTTTCAGGAACACCCTTACTCCCCTTCACGGTTAATTCTTTCGCCATAGAAGCCCTCTTTCAAAAAAGAAATATAATTTGGATAGTATGAAATCTTGATTTTATATAAAAGGAAAAACGAAAACCCAACAAAAAAAGTCGTTGTTGTGTTACAAGTGATTTTTCTTTCAATCTAGTTTATGAAATACCTTCCTACTCTCTTTGTTATATAATAAATTCTATTAAAAAGATTCTAAGAAGTCAAAATTACGAGATAAAAAATCAACAAATTGTGACGAGGATTTCAACAAATTGTGACGAGAAATCAACAAATTGTCCGATTTAATCTAGGTTTTCTCAACAAATTGTGACGAGCTTCAACAAATTGTGACGTTAGAACATGAATATATCTGTTTTTCTCAACAAATTGTGACGTGTTTCAACAAATTGTGACGAGTCAGGGTCTGCTCTAGGTAGACTGACTAAAATTCTTCACAATCTCAATGAAAAGTAACAGAAAATGAGCAATTTTTAAGCTTTGAAATTATTTTTTATCGGCAATAAAAAACTTATAGATCACTCATGTAGAATAACCATATTTTTATAGTTTTTTAGGAAAGGCAAATGTACGCCACGGCGCACATCTTGGGTTGTAATTAGCTTCAAGAACAGGTCGCCTCAGAGTCGAGATAGGATTCAGGAAGCGCTTATGTATAAATGAAACTCAGGAAGGTGGAGACTTAGGTGATAAGTTATAAAATCTGAAGATTTTCTTTGGAGTTATTTTAAAGTAAGACTGTCTTACTTTAAAAATCTAAATATTAAAAATGGGTAGCTTGTTGGAGGAAAAATATTAGCAAAAATAAAAAAAACTCTAGCATATAAATAGTAGTTTAAATTATTACTACGTTAATTTTTCTAAGATAGCCCGCATCGTTTGATGTGAGCCGGGGTTAGTGGGGGATTTTAAAGTAAGACAGTCTTACTTTAAAAATAGAAGACCTACTATTACAAGTAGTAGGTGGAAATAATTGATGGCAAGGAGAGAACAATGAAAACCACAGTCGCTTTGGGATTTAAAGGTGGTACTGGGAAAACCACAGTATCATTGCATTTAGGGGCTGCCTTGGCAGAGTATCATAAAAAGAAAGTCTTATTATTAGATTTTGATCCCCAAGCAAATCTATCGCAGGGTCTTGGTTATGATCCTGATAGCAAAGACACAATGGTCCCAGTTTTGCAAAAATATAAGAAAATAAAAGATGTCATTATACCTACTAAAATTGAAAACTTAAGTATTATCAGGGCGAATACATACTTGGATCAGGTGGAAAATAGTATAGAAGTTTGCAATGATCCTTTGTCTGTCTTACGATTGAAAAGAGCTTTAGCTGATATTCAAGATGATTTTGATTTTTGTTTCATAGATGTTCCTCCTTCTTTGGGCTGGCTTTGTAAGGCTGCCACATTTGCTTCTGACTTTATTATAGTAAACTCAGTCCCTGAGCCTTATTCTGTTTTAGCGATGAGTCGCTTAAATCACTATATAGAATCCATTAAAGAGGAAAACAATATTCATTTATTGGGGATAGTTTTGTCTAAGTGGAATACACGAACCCTTTTGTCAAAAGATTCGGTGGATGCTTTAGGGAATTCTTTTGAAGAAGGCCTTTTTAAAACCAAAATTAGAACTGATATGTCAGTTAATAATGCTATTCTCAATGGGGAGCCTGTTTTCAGGTATGATCCTAATTGCAGAGCAGCTGAAGACTTTAAAGAGTTGTCGAATGAGTTTTTAGAAAAAGTTAATAATATAAGAGAGAAAGTTTATGAAGAAACGGGTGAGCCTGCAAGAGCGCGTTAAGCAAGAAAAGGATTCTGCTGAAAAATTCGAACAAGGCTTTAAAACGGATATCGTGGCTATTGCTGCTATTGCTGAGCCTCGAGGCGTTCTCTTGACAGAGGAACAGGGATCTTTGATCAAAGCTTTGTTTCATGAATATAAGTCTTCAGAGTTGAATGAAGATAATGTTAATGAAGATCTACAGAAAGCTCTAGAACTTTCAGCTAGCATTAAATCAGTTATACAACAATCCGTACTATTGGTAGGGGAAAGGGTAAAAAAAGCTCAAGCTTTGATGGCAAGATATAGAGTGGGCATGTTTAATAAATGGCTTTTTATGGTTTTTGGTAACAAAGTTACGCCATATAGTTTTCTCAACTATTATAATTTTTATAATTCTATAGAAGATATGAAAACTAGAAGTAGACTTGAAGAGCTTCCTAAAAAAGCGGCTTATAAATTAGCTTCTCGAAAAGGGGAGTTAAGCGCTAAAATAGAGGTTCTAAATTCTATGATATCTTTAGAGCAAAGTCGAAAATCAATAAAAACATCTGCATTAGAAAAAATTATTGATCAACGATTTCCTGTCGCAGAAACGGATAATAGAACAGCAGCAAATGGAGCAAAAAAAAATCCATCTAAAATGAGGGCTAGCTTGATAGAGCATTTTGACAAGATAGTCGAGTTAAGTAAAGTGTTGTCCACTTGCCCATTGGCGGATGCAGATCATCTACTTCTAAAAAACGTAATTAAGATTTTAGATGGCTGGTCTTTAGAATTGGGTGAATAGTTTTAAATAAACACCATTCTATTAAAGGCGGTGTTTAATTAAACAAATTATTTGAAAACTTTGTCTATAGTTTCTTGGTAAGCTCTTTGTGAGTCAAGTGAGTGTAAATAGTGCTCATAGATGTTATCCATTACCTCAGAAACGCTTGTTTTGCTTGTTTTTGAAAGAATTTTAATTTTTTCATAAGATTCAGTTGATAGATAGTGGGTCACAGTCTTCCAATACATCCAATCTTTGCGTAGAATAGTTTCTTGTCCCAATTTTTGTTGCTTTAGCTTTTCAGCTAAACTTTCATTAGATAAATATTTATCTATAAGCATATTAGTAATAGAAGATTGAGGCTTTCCAGTAGAGGTTGCGTAGTTGATAAGAGTTTCACTGATTTCAGGTCTGATTCTATAGGTGACTTTAACTTTCTTATTCAATTTGAGAGTCTATGGTTCTATTAATTTTTGTAGTTAAGCTTTCAAAATAGTTTTTTTTCAAAAAAAAAGCAGTACTTATTTTCAATTTTTTATTTTTTAATCATAGATTGAGACAAAAATTCTATTTCAACAACCCTTAGATTACAATTTCAAAAAATAAGAATTCAAAAATAAAAATATAAGCCTCTGAATATATAGGAATAAAAATAAGTTCCACATGGAACAAAAAAATCGCCCTAAGTTTTTGTTGCCATAAATGCCATAAATAACTTAAATAACATTAATATAAAAAATAAATGTATTTTTAAGGGGAGGAAGAGATGAAAAAAAACACAGAAATTCAACCCCTTCTTTCAGAAATTAACTCTTCTTATGAAAATCTCTCTAAGAACCCAAC
>CAZJSX010000141.1:0-5405 GCA_964548845.1 uncultured bacterium
GTCTCTTCTTTTAAATGTCTGGCAACATGCAAGACATTTTTTCCAATAGATCCAGTACTTCCTAAGAGGGAGATTTGCTTCATAAAGGCTATATTTGATTAAGGTTCACAATTTTGGTCATCATACTTAAAAGGGGTAATTTAGGCGAGCTGCAATTTTAACTCTTAATTGAGGCGAAATTCGGCTCTTTTGAAGAGAAAATCCATTTCCTGGTTCTGCGGTAGATGTAGAGAAAAAGGTGGTTTATAAAAAACAAACTATACAAAGTTAATACAGTAACTCCACCTGTAGACAGGGGAAGTTGATACACTGTTAGAAGATGCCTTGAAGTCATTACCCCTAAAAAAGAAGACAATATTCCAATAAGCACTGCTAAAATCATTTGTCTTTGCAGAGATTGAGTGTAGAGTCTGGCAATTAATGGAGGGATGATGAAAAAAGCTAAAATTAAAACAACGCCAATGGCTCTAAAGCCAGTTAATGCAGTCATCGATAACATAAAGATGATCAGATAGCGGTAAAAACCTAAACGAAATCCCTGTGTAAAGGCAAAGATAGGGTCAAAGGTTGTCAGTTTGAGTCCTCTAAAGAAAACTAATACCAGTAAAAGATTGATGCAAAGCATTCCCAGTGTTGGCATCAGGTCATCAATATGCAAAGCGTCGACGTTTCCTAATACAAGCTCCACTCCGATATGAGCGTTACGAGAGAAAAGAGAGATCAGTAAAACTCCAAGAGCAAAAAGAGTGTTGAAGACAAGACCTAAAGAGGCGTCAGGTTGTAATTGACTAATTCGACTGATAAGATCAGAGAGATAGGCAGTTAAAAATCCGGTAATCAATGCTGCAATAAACATCACTTGCAAATTCATGTTCAAATCAAGTTGGCTGAAGCATTTTCTTAAAATAAAAAATGTGATGGCAATTCCAAAAAGAATGCTATGTGAAAAGGCATTCGTGAGCATGGTCATTTTTCGATAAATTAAGAAGACTCCGACAACTGCAGCAGAACTGGCAATTAAAGCTAAAATAATCAATTGAAGTTCATCGGGAGCAAGCGCGCTTGAGTGAAAGAGTGCTCCACTAAAAAGTCTTTGGAAAAAGATAACTATAAAATCAAAGGCACTTGCGCCGCTATATGGAAAAAATGTCATTTAAGAGCCTCCCACAGGAATGGGTTTATTGTGAGGGTCTAATTTTGGATTTTCCATCATCTTTAAAAGTTGTACTTCAATCTCTGGAGTGATGATATGTTCCATCTCTTCAGCATTGTGGTGTACTTTTTCAATCCCGACACCTAAATGACCTAAATGAACTAAATAAACTTCCCAAAGTCTGTGCATACGGACAATGTGCCTGGCTCTTTGCATTCCTTTATCTGTAAAAATTAAGTTGTTATTGAGAACGATCAAATCGCCTTTAAAATCCATGTAGAGCAAAAGGATGTAATAATAAAGCTTAGAGATGCATTGATAGGGATATAAATTTTGCTTATTCGCTTGAGTTTCTTTTTCTTTAAAATGCCACATCGATTTTAAAACGTTTTCTTCAGCACATCTTTTTTTAAATCTAAAGATTCTTAAATACCTGGTTAACCATCCCCGTTTAGGAGAGAAAATCAGAGATAGAAAAGATATAATGGCGCTGACAATTAAAATGGTGGGCCCTGTGGCAAACGAAAATGTGGATCCTGCAAAATCCGAAGCTTTGACAGAGATGTAAACTCCTAAAAATCCGCAGACAAGGCCAATCAAGCCTGATAATAATAACATGTGGTGAAGTCTATTGGTCCATTGCCGAGCAGCAATAGCTGGGCCAATTAACATTCCAGATAAGAGAAATAGACCAATACTTCGTATTCCAATCACAACAGAGGCCAGTAAGAGGAAATAAAAGACAAAATCTAAAGCTTTACCTTTGATACCGACAGATCTAGCAAAACTGGGATCTAAGTTGACAATTTGAATTTCTCGATAGAAAAGAAACATCCACAGAATAATGATGGCGGCGAGTGTAAAATAGAGCCATAGGTAAGAGTCTGTAATGGTCGCTGCTTGCCCGAAAAGAAAGATTCGAGATTTTTTATATAAGGTGCTGTTGACATTTTGTAAGTAACTTGAAAGGGTTAACCCAATACCAAAAAACAGAGTTAAGATAAAACAAAGGGCAGAATCTGCACTTAAATTAAAATGTTTTAGCATTAATCGAAGAAGCCACAAAGATAATCCTATAGCAATTCCTGAGCCTAAAAGGCCCCAAAAGAGAAAGGATTTTAAAGGGAGAAAGACCATTGCAATGGCAGCTAAAGTGACGCCTGGATAGGTGGCGTGAGCAACTGTTTCCCCTAGAAGAGATTCTCTTCTTACAAAAACTAGAACACCTATTAAAGAGCAGGCTAAGCACATAAGCATGCAACCAATTGTAGGAGCTCTTAAAATAGGATCGATAAAAAAATTCATGGAGATTGAACTCCTAGAATTTTGTTTTGCGACAAGATAAAAGCTTCTTCAAAGATGTTAGCGCATTGCCCATAAGTTTTTTGTAAGTTTTCAGTTGTTAAATGAGTTTTTGTTTCGCCGCACGCAATTAAACGGACATTGAGCATCATGACCCAATCGAAATATTTCTGGATGTTTTTCAAGTCATGGTAGATAACAAAAAGTGTTTTGCCTTTTGATCTCATCTCTTGTAAAAATTTTAAGATGAGTTGCTCTGTTACTGAGTCCACTCCTGAAAATGGCTCATCTAAAAAATAGATTTCAGCATCTTGCAAAAGAGCTCTGGCTAAAAATACCCGTTGTTGTTGTCCGATAGAAAGTTGGTTGATTTGTCTGTGAGCATAACCTTCCATTTCAACAATTTTAAGAGCATCGATTGCCTTTTGACGATCACTTTTTTTAATTCTCTTCCATAATCCTAATTTTGGATAAAGCCCTTGCAATACAAGCTCTAAAACAGTGATGGGGAAGTCCCAGTCAATGGCTTCTCTTTGTGGAATGTAGGCTAGTTGATGAGAAAGGTTTTTTCTATTTTGGCCTAGAATTTGAATTTGTCCAGAGATGGGATCTGAGAGCCCTAGAATTGTTTTAACAAATGTGCTTTTTCCTGCTCCATTGGGCCCAATAATTGCAACTAGCTTTCCAACAGGAACTGAAAAAGAAATATCCCACAAAACTGAAATGCGATCGTAACTTACAGTTAAATGTTGTACATCTAGTGCTATTTTAGAGGAGATCATGGCTTAAGATTCTCCTTTAAGCTGCTGATTGATAATTTGAGCATTGTGATAAATGAAGTCGAGATAACTTTCATTTTTTTGACTTCGTTTGCTCATGGTATCGCCGTACAAAGGTTCTTTAGCTAAACGAACATTTAACCCTAATTTTTTTGAGGCCTCTAGGATTTTATACATAGAGTCTTGATTGACATTGTATTCTGGGAAGACAATTTTAACTTGATATTTTTCGATGTATTGAAGGACCCTTTTAATATCATTAGTACTTAGTTGACTATCAGGCGCTAATCCTTCTGGTGCAATAAAGCGATCTCTCCAGTTGTTCGAGCCCCTTTCTTGATCGCTCGATAAATAGCATTTAGCAAAATAGAAAAAAGCATCGTGGCAGGTCACCAAGTAACGTTTATCATCTGGGATTTCTTTCATTAAAGAGAGGATCTCTTGGTGAATTTGATCCATTTGAGTTTTTAAAGCTTTGCCATTTTGCGCAAAAAAAGAAGCATCTTCAGGACTTAATGAAGATAGTTTTTCTACAATTAGTGGAATCCCTTGAGACCAAATAGAGACATCCATCCAAATGTGAGGGTCAATTTGATTGTCAGTAATTAAAATAACTTCAGGATTATTTTTTTGGATATAATCACCAATAGCTGCGCAATTGGGGTGACTTGCAAGTTGTCTGCAGATTAAAGGACCATGTTCTAATCCTAAGCCATTAAATAAAATGAGATTGGCCGCTTTAAGTTTTTCATCATCACCTTTTACAAGTTCATAAGAATGGGGGTCTAACTCCTCTTTAATTAGAGTGATGACTTCCACTCGATCTTGACCAATAGCTGTTACTAAATCAGAGATCATGCTAATAGTGCACAACACTTTAGGTTTTGCATCTAAAGATGACGATGGTTGAGAAGGGGAGCTGTTAGTGCAGCTTGGACAAAATAGACTAAAGCAAATCAATAAAATCAAGGAGAGAATATAAAGAGGTTTTTTCATCGTTAACAACTTCATTTTAATAAAAATATTATCCTATAAATGAAATATTATAACAAGTCTATATCGGGGTTTAAAATAATAAATGCACTAAAAAAAGTGTAATATTTAACTAAATTGATAGAGGATTTTTCGAAAGGAAGAGAGATTTTAAATTAATCTTTTTCAAATCAAATTAGAGTATCAACTAAATGCGACTTATCCAATATAAACGAGCGCTACGTATAATTTACTTTAAGGGAGAAATAGTAAAACTTTGCATGTGGAAGGATTTAGTATTTTGAGTCATTTTTTATCTAAAAGAACAGATTTAAAATAGAGCTATAAAGAAAGCTTGAATAAAATTTATAATGATTCTATTCTTTACAAAATTAATTACAAGATGGTTGAAAAGAGTAATAATTCAAATATAAATTACAAAAGGTGGTAATCAATGACTGTTGCTGAAGCTGATCCTAGAACTCTTCAAGAACTTGAAGATACTATTAAAAAAGCGATCAAAAAAATTAATGGTAATAAAGAGAATGACATTTGCCGTTATCTTCCTATTCCGACTGGTGGATATATGCACCATTTTACAATGAGAAAAATGAAAGTAGAAGAGCCTAAAGTTCTCTCACAATTAATTAACCGATTCATTAACTCTGTTGATAAACCTCAATCTGTGATCCCAAAACCAAGAGCTGCTAGAGGTTCTCGCAAAAGACGTGGTGGAATTAATTTTTCTCGCAACGAACTCGAAAAACTGCTTAATTTGGCTAAAACTATTGGCGACGATGATATTATTAATAAACTAAGTCCAAAAAAATCTTTAGCTGCTTATAGACGTGATTTAATTGCTTCAATCAAAAACAGTGAAGTAGATGAAAAACTTTGGCATGACTATGTAGAAGCTGTTGCTGCAGCCAAAGACGACGAACTATAATAAATAAAAATTTATTTTTACATAAAACCCTAGTTCCCCTGTAAGGAAACTAGGGTTTTAGTTTTAGTAAATTAAGAATTAAAAAACTAAGTTTAACTTAAAATAAAATTATTTTTTGTCTTGAACAAGATTTGCATTTTAAGTCGAAAATGCTATAATTAGTGCGAAATTTAATTTATGTCTTCAATAAAAATATAACCAAATTTAGAGGCGAAACTATGACAGATGTCCAGGAAAAGTCGTTTGGTAAGAT
>CAZJSX010000142.1:0-5379 GCA_964548845.1 uncultured bacterium
GTGAAGTTGTTGCCTCATATTTTTCATTATCTTCTCTTCGCAATAGGATTAGAGCAGGCTCTAACCCTTTTAAAGAAAAACTTCAAACGTCTTTGATTATACAGCCTCTTATAGGAGAGGCTATTGGAAAAGATACCAACCCAGCAGACATTCCGGTTTCAATGGTTGTTTTTTCAAATGAACCGATGTTTAGTGGAAACGAAAAATTTAGAGTCATGCGCATAAATGCAGCATATGGACATGGTGAAGGTGTGGTTGGCGAGCATGGCATTGCCACAGATACTTATACTGTATTGATTTCTGAGAGTAACCCTGAAAATTTATATATTATCCAAGATATCCAAACGAAACCGTACCGATTAGCCCCAGTTAAAAGTGAAGAAGGAATCACTTTAAAGCAAATAGAAAATCCCCAATCATTAATCAATAGACCCACTTTAAGCCACGATCAAATAGCAAGAATTTATCTGTGGTCTAAAATGTCAGAAGAACTTTTTGAAAGTAGCGCAACAGACCTTGAAATCGTTGTTAAAAATGATATTATCTATCCCGTACAAGCTCGGCCAGTAAAAAGAGAAGTTTTATTACCCACCTACGTCGATGTAAAAGAATTAGCAAATCTCCCATTATCCCCTATTGAAGATTACATATTATGTGAAACAATAGTTGCTGCAAAAACTTCTGCATTGGTCTTTCAATCTAAAGAAGAAATTATATTTGCACCTACCCTAAAAAAAGCAGAAGAGTTATTTGAGACAGGCAAACACAAATTAGTGATTATTAGCACTGAAGAACCTGCAAACTCTCATCCTGTAGTGAATTTTGCAAGCTTAGGAATCCCTTGTCTTTATACAAGCAACAACCTTCAAGTACAGAACCTCCTTCTTCAACTATCAAATTCCAAAGAAATAGTTGTTTGCATGCAAACTGGTGCCGTTTACCTATGGAATAGCGACAAAGGGCAATCAGCGAATTTTATTAAAAGTGGATTTGCAGTACATCCGGCACAAATAGCCCACACTTACCCTTTAAAACATAATATCAGAGTAGCTGCCACATCAAAAGTCCCAGAGAGCATTAAAGCTAATTTACAAGCTTTAAAAGAGGCTACTCAAGAGAAAACTGCTCTAAAATATTTAAATCAATTAAGGCAAGAAAGCAGCATAAATGACTTGAGTCTAGATATCGAACATCTAACCACCTTAACAAAGGCTTCAACAAATCCCTCTCAAAAAGCAGTAGAAATTTTAGATCTTTTAAAAAATATTAAGTCTCACATTGATTTGGCTTTCACTGAACTAGAAGCTATTTTGAATAAAAAATCTGCGAACAAACGGTTACAAACGCTACTTCAGATTAAAATTTTAGAAAATGCACTTACGGGTAATCTTAAAAAAAATAGCATGAGCGGTTTCTCTCTTGCACATACGAAAGAACTATATGACAAAGCCAAATTACTATTAGAATATCAAAATAAACTGCCATACCCAGCACAATGTATCGATTTTTTGTTTTTAGCTGACGCTGTACATCAACCTACAACTATTGAAAAATGGAGGAGCTTTTTAGTCGAACTAGAAAGTGATCTTCAACGTGGAAAAGTCAACCAAAAAGAGTTCAACCATTTTAAAGAATCCCTTACATTGTTTGAGGAAATGAACCTTATAAGTAGTTGGTTTACAATGTTTTTTGAACATTCCTTAAATGCTTATGAGGGCATCGCAGCCCAACTTTTACCTTCCATTTTTAGCTCTTCTTCTTTGAGAAAAATTTTAATATCATTACCGTCTCATGAAGAGCTTTTATTAATAAGAGGTTTTAATGGTTTCATTCAAAAGCTAAAAGATGAGCGTGCTCGAGTCGAGCTACAAGAAGGAATTGATTCTGCAAGAAAAAGTTATGAGATGCTAAATAGTTTGCATCAGTCTTTAACCCAAAAACAATATGACATCACCTCTATCTTAAAATCAGCCTCACCAATGACTAAAGACGCCCTTTTAGAAACATTGGGAGAGCTTAATGATTTATTTGATTTTACAATTAAACACATGAAAAGCGATGTTAGCATTGGTGATAAAGACAAAACAATGTTGTTTAAAGATATTGTTAAACTTTATTTTAATTTTCTTGAAAAATTTATTGATAAGAATTCGTCTCTCCTCACTTTATTATCTCGACGTACTAGAATCTTAGAAAAAACAGAACAGTTTATAAATACTTATCAAGAAGCACTTAAGCTCATAAAAGATGAATTTGAAACAATGTCTCCAAGTGACACAACAAATTTAAGAGCTTCTAAGGCATTTAGCGTTGATGGAGCAAAGATTGGGTCAGATGCTAACATTGATAGACATTTACCTAAGACTATCGAAGATGTATTTACATTTGTACATCAAAGTTTAATAACATGCTTTTCTAATTTGAGAAGTCAAATCTACACACCGTCTATTATGCATAGCTCAGCGATTCCAACTAACTTTAAACTTTATGCTCTTTCTCTTGCCTCAAAACCTGGGGAATTTAATAATAAAATTGCAGAAGTTGAAAATCAAAGATTTGACAAACAGACTATTTTGTATCCAAAATTACTTGATCTAAACCAAATTTTAGGTATAGATAAACAATCTTCGATTTTACCTGCTAGAATCCTCAAAACAACAGTTGAATCGTCTGATTTTGACATTTTAAAATCCAACCTAATAAGTTTATATCCTAGAAATTACAACTATGACGATTATAAAACAAATCCTATAGTTCAACTGCAACGTGTACAATGGGACTGTCTCAATAAGCCACTTTTTAAATTTAGTTCAAAACTTGTTATACCTTATTATCATCTAACTGTAGGTTCTAAATCAAACTTAAAACTACCGGAAATTCAGACTACAGGTATACAAATAAATGATCACGAAATAGAGATTAAATACAACGTCCCTTTAAACTGGCATAGTGGTCAAATGGCTCTAAGATATAATAAATTAACTAATCAAACTTTCGCAACTATGCAGCTTTTAGGTTTAAATTGCGCGGGTGCGTATTGCTCTACCCACAACAATGATACCAATAGATGGGAACTCATAGCTAAAAATGCTCAATTTTTGTCTCGACTATTGAATATATCAATTGCCGCTCCAATTTATTTAACTGAAAGCGAATTGAAGATTCAATTTGAAATCAAAAACATGCAACAATATGAGAAATTGATTGAAATCATTCTCCTTTTATTTATTTCCTCCAATTACGACAAAGCGGTGTTGCCTTCTGTTGCTGACTTTTATTTAGCAACCACCAACTATGAAGCATTTTTCGATTCGCAATTGGAAAATAATTTAACTATTTTTGAAGCTCTTTGCCTGAGTCCAAAAGCTAATAGTGCAAATTTTCAACCCGCTATTGAAAAAGCTATAAAAGAAGTTGAATCTAATAATGCTTCTGAACAATTAATAGGTGTTAACAAACTTGCGTTGCTTTTTACACATAAATTGATAAATAAAGAAATGATGGTTTCTGCAGTTTACAAAACACTTGTTTCTTCTGATGATAGTCTTCGTTCAATGTCTATTAACTTGCTTACACATTTAGCACACGAAAAGGAGTTTCATGAAAAAGGATTAGAAGTTGCTCTAAATAACATTTTTAATGAGAGTAACGAGTATGCAACCCCTTCAGCCTTCAAACTTTTAAGAACACTATGGGTACAAGGTTATGGGTTTGATAAATCTATAAAATTAATTATTGAGCAGATAAAAACAAAGACTGATGCAACTTCTATTTACGAAAACATTATTTTACTATCTCAATTATTTAAACTTAAACAAGGTTTTGTTGAGGCCACTCAACTAGCCGAAAGTTTTATACAAAGTGACGATCATGCAAAGCAGTATATTGCCTGTCAAATTTTTGAACTGCTTGCAGAGTATGAACAATCAAAAGAGGCGATTACAGCTGCCATAAAACTTCAAAAAACAAGACACAAGGACAGTTATTATGGGACCCCTCCCGAATTAAAGAAATTTTTTTAAAAAGAGATGGGATAGCATACAAAAGAATGGCTTTAAATGGCTAATTGGCCATTTTGAACAGAACTTCGATGAGTGTTTAGAGCATTTAAAAAATGATTTGAATAGATCTAATTCTGAATAATTAATAGGTGCTCAACCTCCTGACGAGCCGTGAAAGCCCCTTTTAGAGAAAAAATTCGGTTAGCAAGTTGAATCCGCCCTCAAATTTATTGAATCTTAATAATATTTCACTATGCTTATCACTTTCTTAAACCATAAGGATATTATTATGATTAAAGGCATTTCAGGATTATTATTCCAACCTAAACAAGCGTCTGCAAACATTCCAAAAGAAGTTCAAGAGCACTTAGATCGCGCTCAATACTTTCTGGGATTTACTGATCCAAAGGAGAAAAAACATCCTGGCTTAATTGGTATGATCGCTTTTGACCAACAAATTAAAGGGTTAGAGACTGAGCAGTTTTATTTCCAAAACGCATTGCAAAGACCTGATTTCAATGTTGATGTGAAATTAGCTATCAGCAAGATGCTCAATAAAGTCGAGCATGCTTTAGACAAACTTCATAGCTTTGGTAACTAATCTGACCATTTAAACTACTAGATGGCTTGGCGCCAAGCCATCTTATAACTTTAGGAATATCTATGTTAATTAACAGTTCAAATTGTGCCCATATTCATCATTGTCACCATGTCAATTTAAACACATCTAGTCCTACCTCAGAAAAGTTGAAAGAGAAATTTGATCGAGTTTGTTATTTAATCCGTTTTTTTGACACCAAACACTTCAACCCTCTTAACTTGGGTGCGATGAGCCACACAGCATTAGTTAATGAGCTTACTGTGTTATTAGAAGAATTTGAAGGTTTCAAAGACAACGACAATTTATCAGATAAAGAGAGACTAATTGCCACAACTACCTATGTCACTGTTGCTTTATTTGTAGAAAAATTTTATCAGATGCAACACGATTTGCAATTGGCATATGCATCAGCTAATGATTTAGAAAACGACCCTGAACAGCAAATAGCAACTCATTTTTCAATTGAACTTACTGAAACCATTTTTCAAAATGATAAATATACCACATTTTTAGGACTGCAGTTAATCCATGCTTTATTTTCATTGAATCTTGAAAATACACACCAAGTGCAAGAGATAGAAAAAGAACTTCAAACTCTATTTCAAAGTCTCACACAAAACGGCTTTTATTTTTTTGAATTAGACAAAGTGGAAATACAATCTGTTGAAAGTGCGCAACAATTAAGAGATTATTTTTATACTATAGCTCTAGATTTAGAAAGCATCATCGATCAATTCGCTCATAATTTGGAAATGAATGGTCAAAACAATCAAGACT
>CAZJSX010000143.1:0-5347 GCA_964548845.1 uncultured bacterium
CTTCGATGTGTTTCGCATTAAATAAAGCCCTGAATATAGCAGGAGCCGCAATCGAGGTTGTGGGTCAATTTCTCGCCCTTACTGATAGGGTAATTCAAGATAATACAAGTTTAAATCTTGAGGTTGTAGGGTTAGTAGCAATACCTATTATTGCCTATGCTGCAGCCCCTATTTTCGGTAATAGACAACCTAACTATCGCCCTTTGATTGCCGCTCTTGCTCCGATTGCATTATTTTCTGTTTATGGATTAGGTAGGGTTGTTTTTCAGGCGAACTGTTTGTCATAAGCTAAGAGGTACTGGGTAGATTCTCTAATTTAAGGGAATCTACTGAGTCTTATATTTTGTATGGCGCGCAATAATCGTTAGTATATATCTCTTAGATAGAGATTATTTTCCCTCATAGCTTTGACATAATGAGCAGCTTCTTCAACGCTCATTTGCCCTTGCTCTTGAATAATTTGATGTAACATCGCATCAACATCTCTTGCCATTCTTAAAGCATCACCGCAAACATAGATAATTGCTTTTTGCTGTATCCATTGCCATAGCTCTTTGGCGTGATATTGCATTTGGTGTTGCACATATATTTTCTCACTTTGATCTCGAGAGAAGGCTGTGGAGAGCTTTAAATGGCCTGTATGAGCCAAGTTCTCCCAATAGTCTTGGTAGTAAAAGTCGTACTCTTTATTCCAATCCCCAAAAAAAAGCCAATTTTTACCTTTAGCATGTGTCGCGATCCGCTCTTGCATAAAGGCTCTAAAAGGGGCCACGCCGGTCCCAGGGCCAATCATGATGATTGGTTGGCTCAAATCTTCAGGAAGAGCAAAACCGCGAGAGGGGTGCAGGTAAATGGGAACGCAGGGGGTGTGCATTTGAGCCATTTCGCATAAGTAGTGAGAGGCAACACCGTGCCTTAAATGGTCATTAGACTGATATTTGAAGTAGGCAATTAGTAGGTCAATGCGGTGAGGTGATTTTTTTTGGGAGGAAGCGATCGAGTAAAACCTGGGTAGAAGAGGGGCAAACATGTTGACAAACTCTTGCAAATCGACTTTGAAACTCGAAAAATCTTTTAGAAAATCCCATAGCTGACGCAGATCACAAAAATATTTGAGCTCCTCTTTTTGCTCAGGGGCTAAAAAGTGCTCTAGTTGCTTTTTTTGCTTAGGATCTGTGGAATGGTCACAAATAAACTGAATCCACTTTTTTGTCACCTTAGTCAAGTTAGCTTTTTTTAGTAAAAAGCTCTCTAAGGGAATAGATTGCTCCGTTCTTGAATCTGTAACTAAAACTAAAGGATCTTCAACTTTTAATATCCTTAGTATCTCTTTGACGATGAGCTGACTATTTTCAGGGTATACGGCAATAGAGTCTCCCACTTTATATTCTAGGTGAGATCCGCTAATGTCGAGTGAAACATGGACAGTACATTTTGCTGAGCCGTGTTTATTTAACACTTCTCGCTCAGCAATAGTTGCCAAAAAAGGGTTAGTTTTATCAAAGCCCATTCACAAACTCAACAATTAGGATTTAAAAAATAGATGGCATTGCTTTTGCTGCCAACAGTGTTGTAACTGTTGTATTTTTTTATTTGAAAGTCCACCTAAAAATTCAATAGCTCCTAGTAATCTAGCTCTTGTTCGATCTTTGCCTAAAAGGGCTGCGGAATCAAAAAGAGGAGGGCCTGAAGTTTTTCCTGTTAGAGCTGCAAATAAAATCGGTATGATGACTTTTTTATGATTCACCCCAAATTGCTCAGCAATTTCTTTTGAAGCTAAGTAAAAGTTATCTCTGGACCAATCATCATTTTGCTCTAAGAACCAAATGGTGGTTTGTATAAGCGCGCACACTTGTTCTGGTGTCATCTCTTTAGGGCATAAAAGCTCATGAGATAAAGGGAGGTGATTGATAAAGAAAAAACCGCAAAGCTCAATAAACTCTCCAAAAGTTTTGATGCGAGTATGGCAAAGAGGCATTAATTTTTCGATGAACTCAGGTTTAAAAGCCCAATCGTGAATGCGACCCCATAACTGTTCTGGAGTAGTCGAGTGAATCAAATAGTGTTGGTTTAGCCAATCTAACTTTTTAACATCAAAAACAGCACCAGATGTGCCCAGTCTTTTAACATCAAAAGATTTAATGAGATCTTGCAACGAGTAAATTTCTTTATCTTCTTCCATGCTATAGCCCATCAAACTTAAAAAGTTAATGAAAGCTTCTGGCAGATATCCACAGTCTCTATAGTAGAAAATGGATGTAGGGTTGCGTCTTTTAGATAGTTTTTTGCCATCTAAACCCAAAAGAAGGGGCATATGTAAAAATTTAGGAGGCTCCCAGCCAAAATACTCATATAAAAGTAAATGTTTAGGAGTTGACGATAACCACTCATCTCCTCGTATGACATGGGAGATTTTCATCAAATGATCATCGACGACATTGGCTAAATGATAAGTTGGGAAACCATCTGACTTTAAAAGAACCTGATCATCAATATCTGCCCAAGGAGTTGTAATGCGCCCTTTGACTAAATCTTCAATGACACATTCTCCTTTAAGCGGCACTTTTAAACGAACCACGTAGGACTCATTTCTATCGAGTCTTTCTTGAATTTCTTGAGGTGACAAGTTGCGATATCTGCGATCGTATCCTGACTTTTGTCCCATTTTAGCATTGACTTCACGCATCATAGCTAGTTCTTCAGCAGTGGCAAAACATTTATAAGCATGACCTTTTTCAAGTAGGATGTCGACATATTTGCCATAGAGATCATAGCGCTCTGATTGTCGATATGGACCATATTCACCGCCAATGTCAGGACCTTCATCCCAATTTAGACCACACCATTTAAGCGCTTCAAAAATATTTTTTTCATAGTCAGGTCTAGAGCGCTTTTGATCAGTATCTTCAATACGTAAAATAAATTTACCTTGATGACATTTTGCAAAAACTAAATTATAGAGGGCCATATAGGCAGTTCCTACATGGGGATCTCCAGTAGGTGATGGGGCGATGCGGACACGAACGTTCATAAAAAGTTACATTTTTGTGTTATAAAAAGGATATTTTTCACTTTTTAGTCATATGTGTCAAATGTTATAGGAAGGGTTAAAAGCAGGAAATTTCTATGAGCTATCGATGGTTTAATAAAAGTTTTTTAATTTTAGTTTTTATTTTGGCTCCAGCGGCTTTATTTAGTCAAAATTCAGTTTGGCATAAAGTTGAAGATCCTAAAAAAATGCCCTATTTTGGGAAGTTAGATGAAAAAGAGAGAGGGGAGTTAATTGTCGCTGTAGATCACAGTTTAAAATATTTAAATAGATCCAGCTCCAAATTACACTATCCCATCCAAGGAATCAGCCATGAGCGCAATAAAAAAAGTTTAGAGCGCTTTAGAGAACTTTTGACAAGCTCGCTCAATGCAGATCAGATAGACCAAAAAATTAAAAAAGAGTTTGACGTTTACGAGTCTGTTGGCAAAAACGAGAAAAAACAGGTTCTATTTACCGGTTACTTTGAACCTATTTATCATGGGTCACTGCTTAAAACAAATAAATACAAGTATCCTCTTTATAGAAAACCTTTAGATCTTTGCCTGGATAAAAAAGGCAAAGTCATTGGCCGCAAAACAGCAAAAGGGGAGATTTTATTTCCATATTGGACAAGGCAAGACATTGATGATCGCTAAGTTTTAGTAGGGCAAAATCTAGAGCTTGTCTATCTAGACAATCCTTATGATGCGTACGTGGCCCAGTTTCAAGGCTCTGTTGCCGTGGAGTTGTCCAATGGAGAGATTAAGAGATTTGGCTATAGTGCTAGAAATGGATCAACGGTTGGCTATAGTTTAGCCAAAGAGTTGTTAGAAGCTAAAAAAATGGAAAAGAAAGAGTTGTTGCCAGAGAAGATTGCGACTTACTTCTATCAAAATCCTCATGAGCTGTCACACTATCTAAAAAAAAATACAAGCTATGTCTTTTTTACTGAAAGGAAAGAAGGGCCAATGGGAGCTTTGAGTGTCTATTTGGCATCAGAAAAAGCAATCTCTACAGATCATAAAATCTTTCCTAAAGCGGCGCTGGCTTTTGTGGATTTAAAACTCTATAAAAATAAACAAAACCACCTTTTCCAACATTTTGTTTTAAATCAAGATACAGGTGGGGCTATTATTGGACCGGGACGATGTGAGATTTTCTTTGGAAGTGGAGAGGAGGCCAAATTGAAAGCCTCCGATATGTTTAGCTATGGAAAACTCTATTTTCTCTTTTTGAAAGAGCGTTAATTTTTCTCTGCTTGCCCTTTTTCATGAAGGTAAATCAGATCTTTCATGATATTGAAGGTCTCTAAAAGCTGGAGATCATTTTGTGCTAAGCGAACATCTTCATTAGCCTCTTCTGCTTTGAGCTGCTGCAAAAAGGTTTGATAGTCTTTGTTGTGCTCGATTCTGCTTGTAGAGTTATTTTTTAGTTTATCGATATGAGCTGAGAAGATCTGCGTTTTGACTTGAAGATTGTTTAAGTAGTTCTTTTTATATTGCTCTCGTCTCCACGGGAAAATGTCGAGTAATTTATCATCGTAGCTTGCTTCAATCGTATCGTTAGCTACAGGATACTTTGAAAATTCTTCTCCATACTTAGCTTCACTTAAATAGCCTGGAACAACGATGTCTGATTGAACTCCAACAATCTGTGGCGTTTTACCTGAAACGGTATAATACATCCCTTGGGTAATTTTATATTCCCCTTTAGGGTTGACAGTCGACTTGTGAGGCATAATGGTGCAGAGTTGGTAGGTCCCTTTACCAAAGCTACGCGAGTCGCCAACAATAATTGCTCTTCCATAATCTTTTAAAGACTGAGCGACAATTTCAGCGCAAGAGGCGCTTGCTTTATTAATCAATACAATCAATGGGCCATCCCACAAAATATTAGGTTGCTCATTTCTAAAATGAAGAATTGTTCCATCGTATTGCTTAGTTGAAGCGACAACTCCTTTGCCTATGAAGAAAGAGGTGATGGCCACCCCTTGTACTAAAAGTCCACCAGCGTTGTCTCGCAAATCAAAAACGATCCCTTTTAAGTTATTGTTAGCTTTGATCTCTGTGATTTTGTTGTAAACATCCTCAGCTGATGAGCTATTGGGGTCTTGATAAAAGCCGTGCAACGCGATGTGGGCAATCACTCCATCAGCGTATGGTTCTAAATGAGCCTCTAATCTGCTCTCTTCAATAACAATTCCACCTCTTTTAATAGTGATATCCAAAGTACTTGGTTTGTCATCTTTATTTTCAGGCTCTCTAAGAACGGTTAATTTGACGTTGGTGTTTTCTCTCCCTTGGATCATTTGAACTG
>CAZJSX010000144.1:0-5338 GCA_964548845.1 uncultured bacterium
CCACCACCCGCATTGCCAGGATTTATGCCGGCGTCCTCAATAGCAGCGCCGCCAGCACCTCCAATAGCAACAGCATTGCTAACTTCAAGATTTGTCAGAATAGTTGGTGCTCGAATCACAAAAAGTCTGGCTTTTTTTTGACCATCGATCTTTTGTTTGCCAGGACCCATCCCAATAATTTCAACTGACTTTTCAATTGGAGGTAAATTTTCTTCAATCAATAAAGGCTCTTGATTGTCTAGTTGCAAAATAATTCGGTTATGCTCGGATGTAGAGTTGTTTGAATCTAAAATGGCTTGATGCAAGGAGTTGATGCCGTTGACATTGTGCGATGAGACTATGAAGTCATCAGAATAAAGCATGTGAGAGCTTATGCTAAAAATCAAAAGGGCGATTTTTTTACACAAAGAGCTCATTTTTTTCTAAAAAGCTAATTTTTTTTATACTTAGCGGTTTATATAACTTTTTATATAGAAATTAAATAAAAAAAATTAATTGAGAAAAGTAAATAAACGATTCAATCTAATGGTTGTTGCTAAGTGACTTACCTAAATACCTACAATGTATCAAGTATCCTTCTTTAAAACTTTCTTTGTTAATACCCTCTTGATCAGCATACGTTAGTATTAAATAAGTGGATCCTTTCAGCTTATTGCTTTGAAAGTCCTTAAAAGAAATCAGCGGAATATTCATCAATTTAGCAAGCGATTTGAAAAATTGATGGTTTGAAGAGCCATTTTTTAAAAAAGAGGTACTGACAAGGAAATTGGGCCAAGAGAGCTCTTTAAGATTGCTTATCTTTAAAAGGATTAAGCTTGCAATGCCCGTATTTAAAAAAGGATATCTTGGGTTTTGGTATAACCTAAATAGAATATCAAAAAAAGAGGGATCTTCTGTTAATAAAAGCTCTATGTATCCCTCGCCCTGTTCAATAATATTGCTTTTAGATAAATGATAATACAGCTCGGCTTGGCAAGGATCACAAAAAACCTTCTGAGCGCCAAGCGGTTGATGACATCTTTCACAAAGTGAAGAGAATAGAAATTTACTCAGCCAGTTTTTCAGGAACATCAACGACCATTTTTTTTCTCATAAACGAATATTGGGGAGCCCAACAAGGCCCTTGAATCGAAATAATAAAAGGCTCGGTAATCTTGAGCAAAACAAACTGTTTCATTTTGATTTTAACATTCAAGTTTCCATCAAAGTCTAAATATGAAGGATTAGATTGCTTAGCAAGGGTAAAGTGGCAATGTTTATCATGGCTGTATACATCAATAAATTTGGTAAACAACATCTTTCCGTCCTTAACTTCATACAAAACCTGACCTTCAACTGGGTTTAACATAGTTAAATCCAATCCAATTTTGTTGATGATATGAACTGGAATATCAAATAAAGATGCTTGCTTTTTAGGCATTTTTTGAAAGTTAAAGGAGCCATAACCTGTAAACGAATTTGGATTAAGAAGATTTCCCTTTAGATCTCTTAATTCAAATTTTTCAATAATTAAAGGCTTATTTTCAATGTGATCTTCATTTTTGCGATGCAATAAACTAGGTTTGAATTCTCTCAAAATCAATTTTGGAATCTCTAGATGATAATCTGATCCTTTTTTTAGAATCTGCATTTTTTCAATCAAGAGCTCTCCACTAAGATCGCTAATTTTAAAGTCATGAATTTTAATAGACTGAGGGGTGCATACGATACTTGAGGATAGATTTTTAAATTCAAAACCTAAAAGATCAAAATTTTGACCTCCCATCAACCCTTTAAAAACAAACTGCTGGGGACTTTTTTTAGGCAGAGCAAGCTCTCCAGTTATAAAATAACCTGTACCTAATTGTATCTTCTGTAAATGTTTTGAGAGCTCCTCTGGCAACTTATCTATCAACTCTTGCCCATTAATCTGAATCTGCCCCATCAACACATGATTATCCAACGTATCTTTTTCTGGGCGATGTATAAAATCAAGATTCATCCCTCCGATCGATCCTTGAATATTTTGAATTGAAATTCCACCTTCTTTTTCTAAACAAGCCACAGACAAGCCGACACTTGGAGACAAAGCTGGGTTTTGATCATAAACTGCAACAGAGAATGATTTTGGGCTGAAGCCCTCCTTTTGATAGTTAAACCAATAGGGTCTTTGATTAAATGTAGATTGCGCTGCAATTTTAACCCCTGAAGGACCGTAACACAGTTGGCACTGATCTAAGTAGTAAGGTTTATCAAAAAGAAAATAATTTCCCTGCTGAAGGTTGATATTAAAAGTATAGTTTTGATTTTCTGGATTAAAACTCAACTCCCCTTTAAGCAGCCCCTCTTTTTGAATTTCGAAAGATTTTCGAGGAACATTAATTTTTAATTGGCTCTCCAAAATATCACACAATGAACCTATCTGCCCGGCTGGAAGTGCAAAATGGAGGTTTTCAATTTTACACTGTGGCGCCCCCCTAGCAAATTCTAAATTACTCCCTTCAAAGTCAGCATGGAAAGGCAGTTGATAGGCTTGTAAAAAATGACTTTCAATATGCTTAATTTTTAATTTTTTAGAGGTTCCCTCTAGAGCGATTTGGAATAAATCATCTTTGAAAAGGACCTCTTTTGTTTTTAAACCCAGTGTTTGCCCCATCAACTTTAAATCATAAAAAAGATCTCCTTTAAAGATCCCCCCTTCAACCCTGCCCTGTAGATTTAAATTCCCTTTGATATCTTGCATCAAAGGTAATGTTGATAAAGAGCTCCATTTTTTAATGTAGTCCATATCACAAAAAACATGATCAATATTGGCTTGAAAACTATTAAATAATTTACAGTAAACACCTGAGAGGTTAATGCTGAATTTTTTTTCAGCCCCCAGATGGAAATCTTTGATATAATAACAAAAAGATTTCTGGTCGATCTTACATCCCCCCTTTAAATCGTGGTAGACTAAATCCTCAACTACAATAGATTTTTTCTCTTTGAAACCCTTAACTTGTAAAAGACCTCCGCCAAGTTCTGAGCAATGAACTTGATCTCCCCAAATATAAAATTGATGCCGATCCGTGCCATGATTATAAGACCACTGACCAGAAATTTGACCTTTAAAATCCATTTTTTTAATCGCAATCAACGCATGACTGGGCATTTGCGGCATCAGATTCTGCATCAACGTGATGTCTTGATGCAAAGAGCCTAGATTTGTTGTAAAATTGACATTCAGATAATCGAGTTTATAACTCTCATTCAATGCAAAATAGACTCTCGAAAAATTCACATTTCCCAAATGATTTTCTGGAGCATCCAAAATAACTTTCAGGATCGGTTTTTTCTGACTCAAGTTTAAATATAATTTTCCTAAAAACCGCGCACAATCTTTATAAGAACTTTTAATCTTCAAATCAAAATTGCAAGGGTTATCATCAAAAAAATTAAACTTCAGATAATCGGTATATAATCCATACTTTTGCTGGCGGTGTGAGATCCATTCGCTTTCAAAATTCTTAATTTCAAAAATCTTGGCGTCACTATCTAATAGAAATTGACAGCAGATCTTTTGTAGTGGGCGTTGATTAGCAATCGATGCAAAGCCATCTTTAAATAAGCCATTTAAATAAATCTGTGTTTTTACATCTCCATTTTTAGTGAGATGAAAATAACCTTGATCAGGCTCTATTTCTATTTGCCCATTGACTGGTAGATCATTAAACAAAGGGGCGCCAAGCGATGCGAATAGGTCTTTGAAATCACCAAGCCTTCCCTTTAAATCTTTAATTTTTAACTTCAAATCTAATTCATGCTCTTTGAAAAAAGTGAGCTGAAAATCTGTTTGCAACTCAATCTCTTTTATTTTTGCTCCCAATGTTTGAGCATAAATTCCATCCGGAGCAATTTCTACCCAACCGGTCAAATGATTAAAATTCAAAGGGCTCGATTGAACTTGACAGTTGGCGTGATGCAAGTGAATTTTTCCAAAATTGACATCTTGGTCTAAACTAAAATAATGCTCGCCCTGGCTGCTCTCTCCTGGAGAAGATTGAAATTGCACACAAACATACTCATGATCAAATTGGAGACGATACTGATCATAAAATATAGCTAAGCAATGATTATCAAATTGGCCACTCAAATCTGCGTATCCAGATAAATTTAAAGTCGTACCAGCAAAAACAATAGGAGTGATAAATTTTTCTACTGATGCTTGTTTTATATCAAACCAGCCATGGCCAACTTTATAGTTCGACTTTGAATTAAGTGATAATTTGTTTTCAAAATAGTGAAGCGACGGGCTAGTTGTATTGGGACTTAAATAAGCACTCCAAAATTCTTTTAGAGGTTTAAGAGCAGTTTTTTCCTCTTCATTTTTTTGAATATCAAATCCAAAATGAGCTAATGATTCACTACCAATTTGGCAATTGGCGGTAATTGTCATTTTATCATCATTCAGCCGCCCATTCAGATTCAACTCAACCGATGAATTCGCAAATTCTGGCCCATATGCCTTTTGAAATAAGTTGGGTAAATGAGTTAAAAAGGCTTGTCCCTTTCCCTGTACTTTGATCGATAGAGGGTCTTCATCTAAAGCAAATTTCCATTTAGCTTCTCCAAAGAGTTGACCGAGCGCTGCTTTAGCATAGCTTTTTTCTAATTGCCCATCTTTAAATTGACAATTCCCTTCCAATTGCTCAAAGGGATGATTGATTGCGTTGAAATGACGAGCTTGAAAGCGAACTTGACCTAGAAGTGTCTTCATAGGATCTGAATTTAGAAAATTAAAACTTAAGGCACCATTGGCATCTAGCCCTTGTATTTCTTTAATTTTTAAATTTGATTTGAAGTGAAGTTTTGTCAAATTGAAATTATCGATAAAGAGCTCGTCTAACTTAAAATTATAAAAATGAGCTCTCAGATAAGCTTGCAGCGTTCCGTCGATCAGCTCAACCTCTTTTAAATTAGGGAAAAAAGGAGATAATAGCTGTTGAATGACCTCTACTCCCTCTTTATTAAAATGGGAGATTTGAGCGTAAAGTTTATGCTGCCTTGGGCCTAAAGAATCGATTAAACAGCGCAAATGCGCTGCTTCTTGGTTTGGTCCTTTTAGCCTTAGATTAAAATCACCTTTAGCTGTCATCGAGTATAAAGCCCCTTCAAGCTTTAATTCTAACTCCTTATTTTTAGAGGTAATTAAACCCTCAAAAGAAAACTGCGCCGGTTTTTGATCTTCAAAAACAATTTTCCCTTTCATATTCGGAGACTTTAAAATCTCAACTTGATTTTTCTGATAAACAATTTGCGCCCCTTGCGGCACTTCAATTATCCCTTGGCAGTTATCGACTAAAATCTCAGCAACTTC
>CAZJSX010000145.1:0-5335 GCA_964548845.1 uncultured bacterium
ATATTCGGCAACTTGAGCAATAGTTGTATCCATTGGAAAAGCAAAAAAGTCGTTCACCATCATACGCTCGGCACTATGGCGATCTTTAGAGCGAAGCTCTAACATCTTTTGCGCTTTTTTATTTTCTAATAATTTAAGTAATCTGCGAAATTTTCGATCAGAAACGTTATCGAGTACCCAGACAGCTTCATCCATGGGCATCTTGTTGATGAGTTTGACAATTTCACCATCTTCTGAGTGGCGTAGAATATGAGCGCAAATAGTCGATTGAGTATTGATTAGAAAAAGAACTTTTTCATTTTCATTTAGATTTTCAAATAAAACTAAACTTGCCGAGATAGGCATACGAGAGACAGCATAAGCTAAGTCGATGGCATTATGCTCACTGGCAATTTTAGCCATTTCGTGAACTTGCACTTCGTAGGTCAGCTGGTGGAGGGCCCGCTCAAGTTTTTCTTTTAAAATATCATCGACGGATGAACTTCTAGCGTCTTTGTCTATCAAAAGCTCACTCATGATCCACCCCCAGCTCAATAGTTGACAAAATTTTAATATGAATTCTACTAAAAAGCAACATAAAATATTAACAATTAAACGGGTGAAATTTCAAAAGTTATTTTGAAATTTAGAGATTAATTATCTTCAAATCGCTCTTTAATGGGAGTAGATTGAATAAATTCATGGAAGGGTTCATAGCAGCGAAGAGTTTCTAGCGCGCTATCTTGCATGAGCTCATCTAGGTCTAAAACCTCCCCTTTTGACTGTAGAAGCTTTAAATAGTGCAAAGCCTCTGCTGGACTGTCTTTAAGACTGTAGATGCATGCAAGGTTGTAGAAAGCTTTCTGGTAGCCTAAAGCAATGGCTTGACGAACCTTTTTCTCTGCATCTTCAATCAAAGCGTCAAAAAGCTCCTTTTTTAAAGGCTCATTGATCATTTCAGCATAAAGAATCAGAGTTTCTCCCCAAGCATTCCAAATCAATTCATCTTCACTATCATCTTGAATTGCCATGTGATAACTCTCAATTGATTTATTCAAAAAATCAATATCGGAGAGCATTTCTCCTAAATGAGAGTAAACAAGAGCTAAATTAAAATGGGCACTGCTAAAATTAGGATGGTGTTTAATAAGTGATTCTAAAACTTTTGCTGCCTTTTCATAATCTTTAGGATCATCGCTAAAGTTACCTAAAAAGTCTAAAGCGCAACCATAGTGAAAAAGGAGCATCGCAGGAGGGGCAGATTTATGATAAAATGTCAAAGCTGTTTCAAATTTTTCAATGGCTAATGTCACATGATTTTGATCATCGATCAGCTCCGCTAAATGAAGATGTGTCACTCCCCATTGCACCCAAAACTGTGGAAGGTTTTTCTTTATTAGTGCCGCTTTTGAAAAATAGCGATGCGCATTGATAAAGTGCTCTTCATCTTGGTGTTGCTTGCCTAGTGCTAATTCTGTTAAAGCCAATCCATAATAAGGATAAAAAGAATTTTGATTGAGATTCAAAGCGCTGTTAAATTTTTCAGTAGCCATTAAGTAATAGCTAGAATCATCGAAATATTGCCCGTGCAAATAATGACAAAATCCTTGTCGGTATATAAAGTGAGGATCATCATTTATAATTTCAAGTGCTTCTTCGTGTTTTTTTTCAGCTTGCTTGAGATAATCTAAGTTTGAAGTTAAACTACCCAGTAAAGCTTGTGTCTCCCCTATTAACGAATGCGCCTTAGCGTATTTAGGGTCGATCTCTAATACTTTGTTAAATTTCATCAGTGCCATTTGCAAGTGCTTGACTTCTTCTTTAGCTTGCCCTGAGAGTAAAAACAGAGCGCCCCAGTTAATCCAAAGTTTGACGCTTGTGCGCTCTAACTCCGCTGCTTTGGCATAAGCTGCATGTGCTTGAGCTAAATAGTCATCTTGATAAGTAAATTCATAGATCTTTTGAAAGGCATCAGCACTTGATAACCAACCTTTAAAGTAAGTAGGCTTAATTTGAAGAGCGCGTTGAAAACATTTTAAAGCTTTTTGTAAAAATCGCTCATCAGAAATCAACAGTCCCATTGCGATATAGGCATTACCAAAATCTCTCCAGAAATTCTCTTCTTCGGCTCCAAGTTCTGCTGCTTGTTCAAAGCGATCAATCGCACTTTTAATATCAACTGCTTCACCTGAATGTTTACCTAATGAGTAACAGCAAAGCGCCCAACTCCACAAAAATCTTTTGAGGTGTTTGGGATTGTCTTTAGAAAGTTGAAAAGCTTTTTGATATTTGTCGTGAGCTTGTTGAAAATAACTAATTTGCCCATTCAATTGTCCCAAGTGAGATAAAATATCACCCCATATGTACCATGAAGTGACACTTTGAGGTTGAATTTCAATCGCATTTGAAATGTGTTTCTGAGCTAGTTCTAAATATTGTTCGTTAGATTTATGCACGCCGTAGTCAAATAAAAATAGACCTTGCTTGAATTGCAATTTTGCACTTTGTGGAGCGATTCTTCGTACTAAATCAAAAACGTGAAAAGCAAAAGAGTGACCTGCTAAAATAAGTTTCTGACCTTCCTCAAAAACTAAAAGAGACAACTCTTCTTTTTGGTCCAAGCTCATTTGATCCCAAATAGGAAAAATCTCTTGAGCCGACTGCTCTTGCTTTAGTTGATTTAAAAGATCACAAGCCAAGGCTTGTTTTGATGCATTATCATTCATATAACACGCAAGTATAGTTCGCCGTTTTGTTTTACACAAAGTAATTTAAAAACCTTAAATTACGTTGTGATCTATGTGCCTGATCGCTCCATTTCAAACAAGCTTTAAAAAAAGTTTAATTAAACTTTTGTTGCAGAAGATAAATCTGGAGTAGGTTCTTCAGAACCACCGCTCATTTGCTCAAGTTTACCCATCTGCTCTAACATCGCATAAAGATACGCAGTTTTTTGCAGACTTGTTTCAGCATCTAAAATTTTTGCAGCTTCTATAAAGATATCGTTGATATCAATTGCTGTAAGAGTAAAAGATTCAGCTCTCTTAGTTAGCTGAGAGACATAAGAATCATAAACCATTTTACCATCTGAAGTATTTTTAATAACTCCCAAATCAGGGCGTGTCGGCTCTAACATACAATGTCTGATAAAAGTATAGTAAAAGATTTTAGGGATGATAATCCCTTTTAAAAGTTCTTGTGCTGCTTGAAGTTTGTTTTCAGCAATTAATTTATTGTAATTGCCAATTTCACCACTATCTTCTCTCAATTCTTCATTCCCATGTAGCTCTCTTCGAGTCACGATGAGCATTGCAAGTAGAGGTCTAAATGCATTTTCTGGATTAGGATTCTTCACCCCTTCTTTGGTAAACGGATTAAGCATTCCACTTTTTGCAAGATTCTCAAAGGAGTCAAACCCCATCTCAAGGGCTAAAATTTCTTGATATTCATCTTGAGATTTAAAACCTAGCTCATCATAGACAGCTTCAAATTTCTTATCATCGTTCCAACCTGTCCATACTTTGGCAATCCCTTGCCCAATTTCATTAATACCAGAGAAAAGAATCGTTTGCACCACACTCAAAGCAACCAGTCCTAACACTGCAGATAACACCCAGTCACTAAGTTGAGTCGAAACAAATGTTAAGATGCCGGCTCCCAATGCTGGATAGAGCGCGCCAGATGCACTTAAAAACCCCGGCACTAAACTTGCTGGTAAATACCCTGCCAGCACCGCTAAGCCCGTAGTTAAACCGTAAGCTGCTAATGTACCCTTGGCTACACTTACTACTTTATCTATGATAGACTGGCTAGAGTCTGCTACGCTATTCAAAGATGATTTTAATACGCCAAAAGAGAGAAGGCTTGTCCCTGCCGCAATGATTGGTGTAGTTCCTAGTGTCGCGAGGGCCACTGGTAAATAAACCTGAAGAGTCGCTCCTGTTTTCACCTTTGCTGAAGAAGAACTCAAAAAAACTTTTGACAATTCAAAAATTCTTTTGAAACTGCTGAAATCTCGATTAAAAATAGGATTTATAGACATGTTTAAAGCATGCCCAGGAGGAAGTACAAACGGCTGTGAATTTGGAGCCTGATCTGTCTTTGAAGGCTCAGAAGATGCTTTAGAGGGCTCTGGAGCTGAGGCTGGTTGTGCGCCAGCTTCTAATTCTACATTTCGGTTAGCATTGAAAGCATTAAGACTCGCTAAAAATGGGTTGTTTGATGGTATTGAACTTGAGGACATAGATTTTCTCCAAACATATTTATTCTTTAATTACTTTATCATTATCAATCATCAGTGTTAATTTTGTATAAAGCAATGTAAGAAAATAAATTAAAAATATGTTTTACATCGCATTTTCTACTCGGGTTAATACGATCTTAATACGTATAAATTATAATCATAATCAGCTAATTAAATAGAAAAGGGCTATCCTATGACCTCATCATCATTTTTCAATTTTTCATTCCCAACAGCTTCATCTATTTGCCATACGTATTTTGAAAACGAAACTTGCGATAATATACAAGTGCAATTCTCTCATTTTATAGGTAAAGTCAAACAAATCGATTTCAACACTTTTTTTAATTTTGCCTTTCCTGTAACAGTTGCAGCGTTCTCCGTTTACAAAAGCTTCCCATTATTATTTGGTGCTATGCGCGGCTACGATTCTCCAAAAATGAGGGCCGAGTTTAAAAATATTGCCACTGGCGGATTAAATAAAAAAAATCAACCAATAGGCCTTTTAGAAAGAGCTTCTTATTTAAAGAGCTATGCTTTTGGATCTATCTCCATTAAAAATCGCTTATATCTCACTGCTAAAGCCCTTAGCTGGCTTGCTCTTGGAGCACTTGCTATGGCCCCATTATTTAAAAAGAATGTCAATACAAACAGCGTACACATTCCAGCAACAATTGTTGATCCCAACCAACTTCAAGCGACCATTAATGGCAAAGAGAAGCAATTTGCATTAGGACAACTTAGCGCATTACCACAACTAACTCCTCACTTAAATCAAGAGCACATTGACCCTCAATTACAACGCATGCTAACTAAAGGACTCGGCCCGGAAACAGGACCTTCTTTATTTGAGAAAGTCTCTGGGTATTTTGGTTATGGAAATCAGACAGTACCTTTATTTAGTGAAATTGATGGCCGAACTATTGTCAACGCAGCTGTACTAGAAGAGCAATGCAACGCCACACTTACTCAATTAGACTCATTAATTACCCCAGCTGCTAAGGAAAAATTAGCAAGCAGCCTAAGTTCTCTTTGTAATGGAACGATTGGCTATATGCCTTCTGGAGAAGAAACTTGTAAAAGTTTTGCAGACTTGATAACCCCTGCGGCTAACAC
>CAZJSX010000146.1:0-5332 GCA_964548845.1 uncultured bacterium
GGAATGAAAATCCGGTGTCCTAGGCCGGGCTAGACGATGGGGCCAAGATTTCATTAACAGCGTACTATATTGCCAAAATGTCCTTTTCTTTGCACGCAATTATTTCATCAATTTGCTTACAAAATTTATCTGTGAGCTGTTGAATCTCATTCTCGCCTTTTTTAAGCTGATCTTCAGCTATTTCGCTAGCACTTTTTGCCTTTTTTAGGGCATCGTTACCATCGCGACGGATATTTCTAATACTAATTTTGCAATCTTCACCTTTTTTCTTGGCTACTTTAACCATATCGTTTCTCATATTCTGATCCATTGGAGGAATATTTAAACGAATATGTTGTCCTTCGACAATCGGGTGAATATTTAAATTGGCAATTTCAATGCCTTTGCGGATTGCTCCGATATTTTGAGGATCAAAAGGAGAAACTAATATTTGGCGCGGTTCAGGAGCTGTAATAGTGGCCAGTTCTTTAAGTTTCATCTTTGACCCATAGGCCTCAATTAAAACACCATTGAGCATGGCAGGGTCAGCTCTGCCTGTGCGGATGTGCTTAAGGTCTTCGAACAAATGATCTAAAGAGGCTTGCATCTTTTTTTTGATATCTTGAATAATTAACATAATCAATGATTTCCTTTAACTAGGGTTCCGCATTTATTGCCTTTAACTATGCTGACAAAATTATCTCTATGGTACATATTAAAAACAACTATTGAAAGTTGATGCTCTTTACAAAGGCTTATAGCAGTTGCATCCATAACCTTCAAATGTTTACTTAAAATTTCATCATAAGTCAATGTATCATACTTTTTAGCATCGGTAAATTTTTTAGGATCTTTATCATAAACGCCATCAACTTTTGTCGCTTTGATTAGAAGATCCGCGCGAATGTCGATTGCTCTGATACTGGCTGCTGTATCGGTAGTAAAATAAGGATTCCCAGTTCCACCTGCAAAAATAACAATTTGATTTTGGTTTAACAACTGATCAGCTTTTTCTACGCTAAAAGCATTTGTAATTTGCCCGCAGTTAAAAGCGGATAAAACTTCAGCAGGGCATCCTGCATTTTTCAGGGCTTGAGCCAAGATCATGCTATTCATAATAGTTGCTAGCATGCCAATTTGGTCTGCTTTGTACTGCGGCATTTCTAGCTCTTGGCAAAGAGAGGCTCCGCGCACAAAATTTCCAGCTCCAATGACAATAGCAATTTGCACACCTAAAACATAGACACTCTGAATGGAGGAGACAATTTGCTTACAAGCTGCAGAATTAATGCCAAAAGAAGAACCTTCACTTGCCAGCGCCTCTCCTGAAATTTTCAGGAGGATGCGCTTGTGGTGAATAGTTTTAGACATATGAGATATCGGTTTTAGTTGCCTATCTGCCAGCGAATAAATTTCGTGGCGTGCATCCCTTTCAATTGTGCGTCTAAAAATTGCTCGACAGACAATTTGTTATCTTTGACGTATTTTTGTCTGTTAAGACAAACTTGGTCAAAATAAGCTTGAATTTTGCCTTCTGCAATTTTATCAACGATATTTTTAGGTTTTCCTTTGATTTGAGCGGCTGCAATCTCTTTTTCATGAGCAATGACATGAGCTGGAACATCTGAAGAGTTGAGATACTCTGGAGCTTCTGCAGCTACATGCATTCCAATCTCTTTAGCTAAGTGTTCTTGGCCAGGCTTGTCTAATTCAACAACCGTGACAATCTTTCCTTGCATATGCGAGTAGATGCCATAGGAGTGGTTTGGCTTTTTATGTAAAAGCTCAATAGTTTTGATCACGATGTTTTCACCTAGAACTTGAATAATCGTTGAGCGATATTCATCAATTGACAAACTCGCATCTTTAGAAAATTTTTGTCCTAAGAAAGATTCAAGATTTTTTGGTGCTGTATGAAGGATTTCATTAGCAATTGAATCAAGAAAAGCTTTGAATTTATCGTTTTTAGCTACAAAGTCTGTCTCAGAATTGATCTCAACTAGAGCAAGATGTGTTTTATTTTCTGCAAAACCAATTAAGCCGTCGTTTGCAGCTCTGCCTTCTTTTTTAACCGCAGATGCCATTCCAGATTTTCTAAGGTTGTCAATAGCAAGATCGATATTTCCTTTCGCTTCTTCAAGAGCCTCTTTACATTTGGTCATGCCAACGCCAGTGCGCTCTCTAAGTTCTTTAATCAATTGTGCTGTAATCATTAGCCTTCATCTCCTGATTCATCGGGTTGCTTGTCTGCGGCGATAGCTGAATCATCAGCCGCTTTTTCAAAAGAAAAACCTAATTCTTTTTTCTTTTGGAAAACAGCTTCAGCAAGAGCTTGAATGATTAATTTAACGCATTTTAAAGCATCATCGTTACAAGCAATGACGTGATCGATAAGATCAGGGTCACAGTTCGTGTCAACTAGTGCCATAACAGGGATACCTAAGCGGTTAGCTTCAGCAACAGCAATTTCTTCTCGGTTTGGATCAACAACGATCAACAGTCCTGGAAGTTTGCGCATTGAGCGGATACCTGAAAGGTTTGTATCGAGTTTCTTTTGAGTTTTAGATAATAGAGAGTATTCTTTTTTTGTCATTCTCTCAGCATCAGTGACCAGTTTCTTTTCAACTCTTTCTAAGCGTTTAACAGATTCGCGAATAGTCTTTAAGTTTGTTAAAGTTCCGCCTAACCATCTTTCGCAGATATAGAATTCGTTACAATATTCAGCGGATTCGCGAATGATTGTTTTAGCTTGTTTTTTTGTTCCAACGAAAAGAATCGATTTTTTAGAAGCTGTGACTTCTTTGACAATTTCCACGGCACCGCGTATTTGCTGCATGGTCTTTGCTAGGTCGATAATGTACAGTCCATTTCTTTCTTCGAAAATAAACCGCTTCATCTTAGGGTTCCAGCGATGTTTTTGGTGTCCAAAATGGGCACCAGACTCAATCAGAGCTTTAATAGTTACTTGTTCTTCAGCCAAAGTGAGCATCCTTCTTCTCTATATGTTTAAATAATAATAACATTTAGCGCCTGATCAGAATCGAACTGACATATGTAGCTTGGAAGGCTACTGTTCTACCATTGAACTACAGGCGCACAAATCTCTAAAAATTATGAAAGTTATAGGAAAAAAACGATTTATTGACAAGAGTTAAAACAGATTGATAAATAAAATGAGGGTAAAGTTAAATTAATTCTTAAATGATTTGTCTATTAAACTTTTTCTAATTTACCCTATTATTAGAGATAAGAGGAAAAATTGTTAAAAAATAAATATAAAAGCAAAAGTTCCCAAGTTTTGTCTATACCTGCAAAGTCAAATCGAATTTTGAGTTTGATTTTCTTTGTTTTGCTTTTAATTACTTTAAGACTTTGGCAACTTACTGTGCTCCAGCACGATCAAAAGCTACAAGAGGCCTTAAAACCGAAACAAAAAATTTTTATTAAACAGTCTAATCGGGGAGAAATCTACGATAGATTTGGAATTCCTCTTGCAATCAATCAAATTCGATATGATGCAGGCATTTTTTACGCTCCTATTAGACAAATCCCATCTATAAGTTATAGTAAAAATGCTAAAGGGAAAAAAGTTAAGAGTTATCCTAGAAAAGAGTATATCGCCAAGCTTGCTCAAAAAATGTCTACGATCTTAAACGTCGACGCCAAACGGATCGAAGATTTAATTCATGCCAAAGCTTCCATTTTATTTGAGAGCCCCTTTGTTTTAAAAGAGGGGGTCACAGAACAGCAGTATTATCAGCTCAAAGCATTAGAAGGATCTTGGCCTGGTATTTATGCTGGCCTTCATTCTAAACGCTCTTACCCTATGGGCAAAGTCGCTGGCAGCGTCATTGGTTATATGGGAGCCATTAATAAACAAGAATTCGATGCTTTAACTGAAGAAAAGTATCTATTAGAAAAATTTTTATATTTATGGGATTTGGGAGCTTTCCCGCCCTTGCCTAATAAAATGTCTAGTGTGAGCCAGGCACGCAAACGCTTTAAGGAACTTAAAGAGCGCTGCTATAGTGTTTATGACTGGGTCGGTAAAACAGGAATTGAAGCTAGTTTTAATGAGCAGTTAAGAGGGTTTTATGGTCGCAGTTATTTTTATTCAGATGCCAAAGGGCAATATTTAAAACCACTAGCTTCAGCGCAGCAATCTCTTTCAGGAGAAAAATTAAAGTTGACTATTTCTGCTGAGCTTCAAAAATATGCAGAAGAGCTTTTAATTGAGAATGAGAAATTGAGAAAAAGCATTCATATTGACCCGACAAATGGAGCGGTGAATTATCAAAAAGAACCTTGGATTAAAGGGGGTGCCATTGCAGCTATCGATCCTAATAATGGAGAGGTCTTAGCTTTAGCTTCATATCCACGTTATGATCCCAATGACTTTATCTTAGTTGGCGATGAGCTGAAAAAAGAGAGTGGGCAAAAAAAGGTACTCAAGTGGTTAGAAAGCGAAGAGTATATTAAGCAACTTTGGGATGGGCAAGCTCAGTTATCAAGAGAGACTTTTAACCGAAAAAAGAATCAGGTTGTTGAAGAAGAAGAATCTTTGACTTGGGAAAGGTATTTAAATTTCATTTTACCTTCAGAGCATCAAGTGCTGAATCAAATGAAAAAGATTTCTTCTTTAAGTGATGCTATTGAGCTCCAATTTGCTTTTAAAAAGATCATGCAATTATCGCAGCATGCTAATGCAAGCCATGTTTTAAAAACTATTTACAAGAACTTCTCTTCATCCGTTTCTACAACGCAATTACCTACTCGCATTATTGCTAAGATTGAAAAGGGTTTTAATGAAAATAAAGAAGAGTTTGAGTTTTATAAAAAAACAATCGATTACTACTTGGCAAGTTTAGAGAATACATACGACAGATTACTATTACTCGATTTATGCCAACTTTGTATTAACGATGATCTAGTTGATGAAAGCATTGCCTCTGATTTGAGCATTATTAGTCTTGCAACGCATCGAGAGATGGAGCGCTCGTATCATACTTTAGAAAAAAATCTGAAAAAAATGACTTTAGATTTATTTCGATCGCATCACTTTTCTAAATGGAGAGCCAATCATCAAAAATCTTTTCTGAAAGAAAAACGCAAAATGGAGAAAGAACAGAAAAGTTATCCTAAGCCTTATATTGACTATTTAGATGAAGAAGAGGCTAGTCAATTCAAAACGTTTTGGCAAGAGAACAAACTGCAATTTTTTAAAGTATTTTTATCTGGTAAAATGGATTTGAATGCAGATCCCGCATTGCTTGTTTATCTCAATCATTTTCTTTTGTGGGCAGCAGAGATTCAAAAGGGGGCGCACTCTTCTTTAACCTGGGCTTCTGATTAT
>CAZJSX010000147.1:0-5316 GCA_964548845.1 uncultured bacterium
GAGATGGAAAATGGGAAGCGTTCAATAAGCAAAGAAATGGCAAAAAAACTGGGTAATGTTTTTAATGTGAATTACAAGTTATTTTTATAAAGTAAGCTCCAATGAAGAAACTAGTTTTAATTGGAGTAAGTCATGTTACACCATTTGGTGTAGAGTGGTTAACTACTGAGCTTGAAAAGTTAAATTTAGAGTATGGAGCTCCTAAATTTGTAGCAGTTGAGTATAAAAAAGAATATTTAGATCAATTAATTTCTCAAAAAAATCCATTTGAAAGTTTGATTGATTCTCATTTAGCTCACCTTTCTGAAGAAATTCGAAAAGCACTAAAAGATAGCTATTATTATGACGGACTTACGCATCTTAAAGTTTGGGATACTCAAACAATTTGGTTAGATCAAGATCTAAATCTAGAAAATTATTCATTCTCCAAGGCGATGGAGTTGAGATTTGATCAATTAAATCAAGATTGTGTTCAACAAGGAGATCTTTGTGCATTACATAATAATTTCAACGCGGCTGCTAAGCCTAATCTTTCCCCGGCAGATAAGGAGCGTGAAAAAAAATGGATGTTCATTCTTGAGCACGAATTAAAAAATCTGAAAAGCGATGAATATGGTGTCGTAATTGTGGGAGGGAACCATTTAAAAGGATTAAGTTCTTTGGAAGACTCAAACACAAAGATAGAAATTATTGCTTTGCATGAAAGACTTTGCCATAGCTAAAAATAAAGCAATTTTCCCGCAGACAATTGTTGCTGAAGATTTCAAGGTCATTCCATTTAAAAAATAAAGTGATTTAAGCTCTTGGATGTGCTTTGTCGTAGACCTCTTTTTTCAGACGCATCGACACATGGGTATAAATAGAAGTGGTCGATAGTGAGCTATGACCTAAAAGAACTTGAATGGTTTTTAAATCCATCCCATTTTCTAGCCAGTGTGTGGCAATGGTATGGCGAATAGTATGTGGCGTCACATCACTTGGAAGGCCACTCATAAGTAGATATTTTAAGAATTTGCGATCCACTGAACGGGTTGTGATTCTAGATCCCCATTTATTTAAAAACACAGCTTTAGAGTCGCTCTCCTTTAAATGCTCATGGCTATTTTTATGTCTTTGTTCATGATTGATATAATTAAAAAGCCAGTTAGAGGCTGTTTGTGTGATAGGGACAAGTCTCTCTTTTTTTCTCTTACCCTTAAGCTTGACACTTAGATTGGCAAAGTCGATGTTTTCACGATCTAAAAAAACTAATTCACTAACGCGCAATCCTGAGCTATATAATAGCTCCATCATGGTCCGATCTCTAAAACCCAAATAAGAGGCAATGTCAGGTTGAGATAAAAGATTTTGAACTTGCTCATATGACAAAGAGACGGGGAGTGTTTTATCTAATTTTGGCGAATCAATTTCTTCCATCGGGTTGATTTCAATTAGCTTTTGATTAATCAAAAATCTAAAAAAAGAGCGCAGCGTGGAAATTCTCCGCACCTGACTTCTTTTACTGATCGTTGCGTGATGGGCTAGAAATTGACGAATGGTTCTTCGATTAATGGTCTCTAAAGGGATTTGAGAATCTAGTGAAAAGTCTCTTTTGGAATAAGGGGATATATAACAAATTTTTGGAGAAGGAGATTCATTTTCTAAAAATGTTTTGAGTGCGTTTAAGTCAATCGCGTAATTTCTGAGGGTATGGATAGAGGCGTTATTTAATAATTTTAACTCTTCTAGGAATCGGTAGGCAGCTTCAATTAACAATTGAACAATTTTCCTTAACTTTCATTTTATTCCATGGTATTATAATCATCTCAATTGATTAAAGAGGAATTTCATGATTATTCTAGACTCTGTGACTATGGCATTTGGCTCGAGAACGCTATTTGAAAATGTCAACGTTTCATTTAACGACGGAAATCGCTACGGTTTAACAGGCCCTAATGGAGCTGGGAAATCAACGCTATTGAAAATTGTAATGGGGCAAGTAGAGCCTACTAAAGGATTTGTCAAACTACCTAAAAGAGTAGGATTCTTAAGACAAGATATTGAAGGCTTTCATGATATTAGAGTTATTGATGCCGTAATTATGGGCAATCATAAACTTTTTGAAGCGCTCGAGGAAAGAGAGCGGCTCTATCAAGGAGAGATGACAGATCAAGTGGGAATGCGCCTTGGCGATTTAGAAGAGATCGTTGCAGAAGAAGATGGTTATGCAGCAGAGAGCAACGCTGAGATGCTTTTAACTGGTATGGGAATTGACTCTAGCTTTCATCAAAAAAAGATGGGTGAAATTCCAACAGATCTACAATTTAGAGTTTTACTTTGCCAATCGCTCTTTGGAGACCCTCCAGCGTTAATCCTAGATGAGCCGACTAACCACTTGGATATGGAGTCGATTCGCTGGCTTGAGAACTTCTTGATTCAATTCAAAGGGGTTTTAATTATTGTCAGCCACGATCGCCATTTTTTAAATGCAGTAACCACTCACATTGCCGATATCGATTATGAAACAGTCATCATTTATCCAGGTGACTACGACAACATGGTACTAGCTAAAATGGCTGTGAAAAAAAGTGAAGAGTTGGAAGCTAAATCAAAAGAGAAAAAAATTGCAAAACTGCAAGAATTCGTCTCTAAATTTGGAGCAGGAACAAGAGCTTCACAAGTTCAATCGCGTAAAAAAGAGATGGAGAGACTCCAGCCTCAAGAGCTGAAACAAACTAACATTCAAAGACCCTTCATAGCTCTTAATCCTACAGAAGTGCAACCTGGTCGCATCGTATTGCGCGTTGAGCATCTTTCTAAAAGTTATGAGATTGGTCACCCTGTAATCAAAGCGTTTGATCTCGAAATTCATCGTGGGGAAAAGATTGGAGTTATTGGTAACAACGGTAAAGGTAAAACAACTTTATTAAAGCTTTTAGCAAAAGTATTAACTCCCGATGAAGGTGAAGTAGAGTATGGGCATTTGGTCAAAGTAGCTTACTTTCCACAAAACCATACGGATATTATTGATCGCTCGGAAAAAGTTTCTAATTTTGATTGGCTTCGCTCTAGACGAAATGGAGTCTATGACCAAGAAATACGTGGAGCTCTTGGAAGAATGTTATTTTCTGGAGACGATGCTTTTAAACTAGTCTCTAACCTATCTGGGGGAGAAACTGCTCGCTTGATTTTAGCCGGGATGATGCTTCAAGAGCATAATGTTCTTATTTTGGATGAGCCCAACGGTCACTTAGATCTGGAAGCTGTTTCAGCGCTTGCTCAAGGGCTCGCAGCTTATAAAGGAACAGTAATTGTTGCAGCGCACGACCAAGATCTAATTGAACAAGTGGCGACTAAAATTATCGCCTTTGAAGATGATAAGATTAGAGTTTACGATGGCAACTTTGCTGAGTACATGAAGACAAAAGCCTGATTTTGTATTGAGCAATCAATTCTTTAGGAGCGCTGTTAATTGCTTTCTCAAGCAAGCTCGTTATAATCCGGTTTCATAAACGGTTTTAAAGTACATTAAGCATGCCTCATTTTTAAAGTGAGGATTTTTACTTTGCTACCATTTCTGAAACCGTTTTTCAGTTAAAAAACAATCTACTTAAAGTAATTGAGGTGCAACTGATGCTAAAAGCCATGGGTTTGAGCAAAGTTCTCTACCTTGCAGGGCCCAATTGTGATTAACATAATCAGATAGGGATGAACCATCTATCAACATCATAGGTCTGAATAATTTCTCGGTAAGATTGCCCCAGTCAATCATTCTTTTGCAAAAATTTTTCCCTGCTTCTTTATTGTTAGAAAAAGTTTGTACAAACTTTTGAATTAATTTGCGGGGAAATTGAGAGCATGCCATTTCTTCAGTTAAATAAGTTTGAAATTTCAATGAGGCATAAGGATCTGTTGACGCTCCCTTTTTTTGAGCTTGGTATATACTTAGTCGCCCTATAGCATTTAGCATAACCACATCAATTGAAGCAAAAAATCTATAAGAAGAGAAATCATTTCCTATTTTTTCATTATATTGGGAATACATAGTTGAATAGGCATCATGATTTATAGGGTTATATATGGGATGCTCCATATCTAGGAGTCTTTCCTGTATTTCCTTGGAAAGACCGGCCATAAGAGCCTCTTTGTTGTTTTGTTTTAACCCTTTTGTTATTTCCAGGGCAACATCTGCAAATTTAATAAACTTTATTCTGTCGACATGGGGGACGCATGAAGCTTGGATTGCGTGATAAAAATCGTGATAAAAAAAGTCATACAGCTCCGTACATCTTAAAGTGTCAGCAGTTTTAGGAAGATTTAATCCTGGAAATGGAATGCCCATGTCTCTTGTACTTGTTAGACCATTCTTTCTAATTTCTTCAATTTGTGAAAGTCCAATTGTAGGCAAAATAGTTACACTATGAGGTCCAGACATCACTTTAACAGCCTCTTGCATCATTTCAAATGAAGGAACCATTCGCATAGATTGCCCATTCCATTCAATACGATTAAATACATTAACTCTTGGGCTTTTTTGAATCTCTTGACTAATTGTAATTTTACCTTCCACAATATCATTCATCATATTTGGTAAATTACTTTGATAGTTTGCTTGAATATCAGGGATGATAAAAAAAGTTTGAGCTGATCTTGGAAGCGCTTTTAAGCGGCTTATAAATTGTTCTTGCTGGACTTGATCCATAAAAGGCTTAGGCTCTTCGGGAAGCTGCTCTTTTGGGATATTTTTCCCAAAATGAGTTTGTAAAACAGGAGTCGGTTGCATCGTTGCCATAAGAGCAGTGGCCGCTTGTTGATTGACGCATTGACAAGAGTCATATAAAGATACCACTTGGATTTCTTCAGCAGGGTGATGTTGACGAATCGACCAGTAAAACATGACATTAGTAAATTCTTCTTTCCCGATTTTTTTCTCTTTGAAGGCTTGTAGAGCAATGTAAGGAAAGCTTTTGTCATCTTTAAAAACATCAGCTTGCCAGTTGCCTTCTAGTAAAGCTTGAGTCAATTGACTAATTTGAGTGTCAGAAATATTTTTTCCTTTAAGTTCCAACTCAACATTTAAATTTCTGCTTGTGTAATCAAATTCATTTTGGACATCTCGTTTCAGAGAGGAAAATTCATCTGTAAATTTGGGATTGCTACAAGCAATAATTCGATCAATCAGTTTTTTGAGTCCATAAATACCAGCACCAACAATAAGAGGAAGTGCGCATAGCATGGTCTTTTTTGTGCGAGTGCTTAAAAGAGGTTCCTTTTTCTGCTTTGACTCATCTTCATGAGAAGGTTTTTTTTCAATTTGTGGAAACGAAGTAGGTATAC
>CAZJSX010000148.1:0-5313 GCA_964548845.1 uncultured bacterium
AATCTGTTTAAGCCTGGCTTAACTGTAATTTCTTAAAGACTAAGCGTCTCTCTAAAAGAATCACAAGGGCAAGTCCTAACCAAAACATGAGTAGGGCTAGTCCAGTTTGATATGAAGTTAAAGATGGGACCAGTGGTTTGACTCGATCTAAAACCAACTGATAACGATCACTAAAAACCTGGATGTGATAAGAAACTTCCCAGAAAGGCCAAAGAGTTGGAATAGAGCCAATCATAAAGCCAATCAACGTTGCAAGTGTTGCAGAAAAATACTTTCTATAGCACATCAAAAGCAATCTAGAAACTGTAAAAATACCCACTAAAATTCCCAATCCTAAGCTAAATAAAATCCAAAAAGATTCATTAAAAATAGAACCGTGAACCACCCCTGATGTCCAAATAGCAATCGACTGAATGATGGTCTCATAATGACCCATGATTTGCATCACTTGCGTTCCTGAGATTCCTGGTAAGATCATGGCGCTGATAGCTAAGGCACCGCAGACAAAGAGATTAATGTAATAAAATGTATGGTCGGGCTCTTCAATACAGCTTTCAACTTGCAAAAGTTTGTTGTAATCATGGCTGTAGATCCAAGCATCCGGATCAATAAATTCATTATCATAAAGAGCTTTCAAGCCGGCCCATTTGACGTTTTTGAGTAATTTTTTTTGAGTGTCATAATTAGAAACTCCTTCTAAAATAGCATGAGGAGCTTCAATTTCTAAAGGAACGTCGTACTGCGCTTCTTTTTTAGGCTGGTGGCTGTGATAGGTCACTAAAAATGCAAAACACATACCAGCTGCTATTCCAAGGACCCTTAAAAAAGACCAAGAGCTCACTTGTTTTAGGCAAAAGAAAATAGAGCCAACAACAAGCCCCATAAACAAAGAGCGCAGCAAGCACTGCCCTAAATTATTATTGAGCATAAAGTATATCACATGAGAGCCTAAAACAATCATGCTGAGCATCCCAAGAACAATTGCAGACAGAAAAAACCAGGCCACAGATTTAGGCTGACTAAAAGCTTTTAAATGAAGGGTTCGAAGACTAAGCAGAAGCTCAGGATAAAGACCCAAAACAAAAGCGATGGTCCCTCCTGAAACTCCCGGTATTAAGTCGGCAATTCCAATCATCATCCCTTGAAAACAAAGAATAATCCACTCTTTAGCTTTTTTTAGCCTCTCTATCATGAAAGCACTCCTAAGTATTTAGCTAATAACCAAGCAGCTACCATTACACCAAGCCCAACAAAAATCCAAGCAAAACTTGGCACCCATTTCATTCCATGCCCGGCTGTTGGTCTAATTTCTAAAGTTCCCAAGCCATAAGCAAAATCATGCTTCATTGCTTCTTTGATTGGGAGTTGCTCTTTAATAATGCGATTGCCATCCAGACCTAGAAATTGAGCATACTGTTTGATAAAGCCTTGAGCATAAACATGAGAAATCACGTTAAACAACTCACCTTCTTCGATCGCCTTGAGATAATTGATTCGAATAGAGGTTGCAGTTTCTATCTCTTTCAAAGAAATATTTCGCTCTGTGCGTCTTTCTTTAAAAATTTCACCTATTTTTTTTAACGAATCTGACATATGAACCTTGGGTTGCTTAACAATTTAGTAATGCATTATTAATAAGCATTTTGATAAAGTCGCTATATTCTTACTAATTCTTTGATTGTACTATGTCAAAAAATGAAAAAAAAGCAAAAAGTTCTTGTTTCGTAACAACCATAGATTTAGCGCTTGCCGATAAGCTAAAGTACGACTTGTCACAAATGGACTTTGCTTTTACTAAACCTCAGTATACAATTTTCTCCGCTCAAAAAAAAGGGATCTCCGTATCTCTTTATGAATCAGGTAAGCTTATGGTTCAGGGCAAAGAGATGGGCGAGTTTATAGAATACTACCTCGAGCCCGAAATTATTAAAAATTTCACCTTTAGCCACCCTGAAGAGTACATCGAAAAAAAACCACACATGGGTTCTGACGAAGCTGGCAAGGGGGATTTTTTTGGACCACTTTGCATTGCTTGTGTCTATGCCGATACAGATGGCATTTTAAAGCTTTTAAACATGGGAGTTAAAGATAACAAGAAACTCTCTGATAAAAAAACATTAGAGTTTGCCAAACAGATCAAAGAACAATTTGCGCACCATATCATCAAAATCTCCCCTATCAAATATAATGAACTTTACCAAAAATTTGGCAATTTGAACACCCTACTTGCTTGGGCTCATGCAGCGGCTATTGAAAATCTTTTCAAGCAGACTAAGTGCCCTGATGTTATTGTCGATCAATTTGCCTCTAAAACTTTGATTTCTAGAGCTATTTTGAGCAAAGAGAAAAGCATTGAGCTCACTTTAAGACCAAGAGCTGAAGAAGATGTCGTCGTTGCAGCAGCAGCTATTTTAGCCAGATCTACTTTCTTATATGGAATGGCACAATTAAGCGAAGAATTAGGGATAGAGCTGCCTAAAGGAGCTTCAACGATCACACAAACAACGGCGATTAAAATTGTAAAACAATTTGGCAAAGATGAGCTTGAAAAATACTGCAAAAAGCATTTTAAAACTTATCAGGAAGTCTTAGATCAATGTTAAAAGAGCTGCAAATACAAAATCTTATTTTGGTTGAAAAAGCCACCTTAAGTTTTTCCTGTGGCTTAAGCGTTTTTTCAGGGGAAACCGGCTCAGGGAAAACAGCGATCCTCCATGCTTTGAATTTAGTTCTAGGTATGCGCACAGATACATCCATTATTAGGCATGGACAAGAAAAAGCTTCTGCAACAGCAAGTTTTGATCTTAAAAAAAACTCTCCTGTTTTTATAGCTCTTAACGAGGCTGGAGTTGAAATTACAGACGATGAAGACTTAGTTATCAAACGAGAAATGACCTCACTTGGTAAAAGTAAAGCCTTTATCAATAATCAACTTGTACAAAGTAGCCTTTTAAAACAGATTGCCCCTCTTTTAGTGGACATAGTTCAACAACATGCTTCACAAAAACTTTTTGAGACCGCTTATCACCGACAAATTATCGATCAATTTGGCAAGTACTCCAAGCTCTTAGAAGAAGTTTCACAAGCGTATTTTGATCTCGAGAATCTTAAAAGCGAGCTGAAAGTTCTAGAAGAAAGAATTCAAAACGAAAGTCAACTCAAAATGAGCTGGCAAGCAGCTTACCAAGAGATTTCCGAAGCTAAGCTAATCCACCCCCGAGAAGAAGATATTTTATTTGAAGAATATGAAAAGCTCTCCAAGAGCAAAGAGCTCTTTGATGTTTTAAACTTTAGTTATGAAACTTTAGTTGAGCAAGACTCTTCAGTGATGTCCACTTTAAAAAGCCTGCTTATGCAGCTTAAAAAAATGAAATTATCACATGCTGAATTTAATGAGCTCATCGAACAATTTGAGGGTAGTATTGAGCAGCTTGGCGAAACCACATTTTCTATTCGCAGGTTTAAAGATAACTTAGAAGAAAATCCTGAAAGGCTTTTTGAGATTAACGAGCGACTTAAGCTTTTAAAGTCGCTATGTAAAAAATTTGGGCCAACTCTTGAAGAAGTCATAAAAAAACGAGAAGAGTTTCAAGCCAAACTACAAAGCTGTGAAAACAGTGATGATTTTAAAAAAGAGCTTCTAGAGAAAATCACCCATTTAAACTCTGTATTTTTAAATCTTTGTCAAAAGCTATCTCTCGAAAGAAAAAAAGCTAAAATCTCTTTAGAAGAGCAAGTTCAAAAAATACTAGCTGAGCTTCATTTTTCGAATGCAGCACTCATTATCGAACTTACCCCCTGCCCCATTTCTCAATACGGACAAGAGAAAGTAGAATTTTTCTTACTTGCCAATAAAGGTGAGAAAAAAGTCCCCCTCAACGAAGGTGTCAGCGGTGGAGAGCTCTCTCGAGTACTTTTAGCCCTCAAAGTGATATTGTCAGAGCTTGAAGAAACACCCTCCATTGTCTTTGACGAAATCGACGCTAATTTAGGAGGGCTTGCTGCCCCTAAAATTGGCAAGTTATTAAAAAAAATCAGCCAAAACAAACAGGTTTTTGTCATCACTCACCTACCACAAGTTGCCATGTTTGCAGACCATCATTTCTTGGTCGATAAAATTGAAGAAAATTCTAGAACTTATTCCTTGATTTCCCTTCTAAATCAAAAACAAAAAGAGAAGGAAATGGAGCGAATGCTTGGTGGAAAAAGCATTAGTGATAAAGCTTCTGAATTAGCTCAAGATTTGGTTCAAACCTCAAAAGAAGCTAAATAATTTCGATGCTTTAGACAATCTCCTTTAAAAGTGATGTTTAAATTGATTATTTTAAAGAACTTGCGCGATACTTTCATAAAATGACAGTTTCTTGCAAAAAAGCGATTTTTAAAAAGAGTTTCATATTGAAAAATAATTTGAATTCCACTATCGATACTCACCAATAAGTGACGGTCTCAAAGCTTGTCTTTTATTTTTATAAGCTTATAATGTTATTTTTTTTTAATATTTGTGATATTTATGACTGAAATTAATGATGATACGATAGAGCATCTGGCAAAATTAAGCCGTATTGCGGTCACTAAAGACGAAAAGACAGCTTTACACCACGACCTAAAAAGAATTATCTCTTTCATCAACTTGCTTGAAAAAGTAGACACTGCAGGAGTTCCAACTTGCGATTTCGTATTAAAAAATCACCATCATCTTTTGAGAGAAGATAAAGTTTCTGACATCCTCCCAAGAGATCAATTTTTAAAAAATGCCCCAGATCACATGGGTGGAATGATCAAAGTCCCACCTATCATAAAAAAAGAATAATATCATGTACAAGATGACTGCTCAACAATTGCAAAATGCATTTGCAACAGGCCAATTATCGGCCGTTGAAATTTGCAATTATTATTTAAAAAGAATTCACTCTCTCGACAACAAGATCGGCGCTTTTTTGCAAGTATTTAATGAGTCAGCCCTAAAACAAGCACAAGCTTTGGATGCTAAGAAAAAATCAGGGCAACCGTTAGGGAAATTAGCTGGGGTTCCCATTTGCATTAAAGATAATATTCATATCAAAGACGAAAAAACAACCTGTGCTTCTAAAATGCTCGCGAATTACCAAGCACTTTTTGATGCAACCGCTATCCGCCTTTTAAAAGAACAAGATGCCATTTTAATTGGAAAAACTAATTTAGACGAGTTTGCTATGGGAGGATCTACTGAGCATTCCGCCTTTCTAAGCACTCACAATCCCTGGAATTTAGAATGTACAGCTGGCGGTTCTTCGGGCGGCTCTGCTGCGGCATTAGCTGCACGCCTTTGCC
>CAZJSX010000149.1:0-5272 GCA_964548845.1 uncultured bacterium
AGCATGACTAGAGCAGGAGACACACGGAGTAAGGGTTGTACTCGATTGTACTAAATCAATAGTACCTGATGTATTGATCGTACCAATGTTCACGCTATCAACATTGCAGGGTGCTAAATAAAAAGTTCCATCTCCTGGATTTTGCAGCAAATAACCTGTACTGCTACTATTGCCAGTAAGAGTGATGTTGGCAGTTGGGGTTGGCAAAGTTGAGCCGATGACTACAGCTGTACCCGTATTACCCGACAGTGTATTATTGGTAATAGAGCCTGAAAGATTTGTGTATTGTTCTATATCAAGACCGGGCCCTGCATTCGATGATAAGTTTTGACAATTGCTAATCGTATTACCAGAAATATTCATCACAAAAGAATCGATGCCAGAAGGTGAATAGCTGAGAATGCCTGTTCCTTCGCATCTGTTAATTTCGTTATTTGCTATAGTTAAATTAAGATCGGTAAAGTCTTGGTTTACGGCAATTCCATTTGAAGAGTTTTCAATGTCTGTGATGGTGTTGTTGCTAATGGTTACATTTCCAGTTGTTGTGACCCCAGAGGCTATAATAGCGATTCCATTATCATTTAGATTCGTCATGGTGTTGCCAGTTGCAGTTAGTGTCAAATTAGCAACCGGAGTTGCAAGAACTAGAGCAGAGCCCCCATTATTGGACATGGTGTTATTAGATGCCGTGACGTCAAGATTTGTCAATTGACCTGAAGTATGCAGATAAAGCGCATTCGATGTATTTGCGGAGAATGTATTACCGCTTAAAGAGATTGCACAATTATTAGTAGTTCCTGTCGAAATAAAAACTAAACTCGATCCTAAGCTTGACTGAGACCCCGTTCCATTATTTGTAATTGTATTATTAAGTATGGTGATACCGGCGCTAACGACATTGTTAAGGGCAAATCTAACACTACCCGCTTCGTTGTTGTTAAAGACGTTATTTTTAATCTGCGCGTTAAAGGTATTGTTATTTGCTGTTATTTCTATAGGAACATTAGAAACAGAGGTTTGACCTTCAAAGGTATTGCCTGAACAAACAACACTAGAAGTGCCATTAAGAGTCAAAAAGACTCCATTAACATTGTTTAAAAACTCACTGTTAGTTACAGATACAGAGGTACCACCAGAAAAAGTAGCTTCTATTGCAAAAGTAGTGATGTTTTCAAACGTACAAGAAGTGACTTCCAAGTTTTGAGCATTCGCTCCATAAATACCATCATTTAATGCAGATGTAATCGTAAAACCACTGATGGAATTATTAGTCGCTAAAGTAATTATATTACCTTCTGTATCTACATTGGTATTGGTAATAGTGGGAGAAGATTTGCTTTGAGCAGGGATCGAGATCCCACCTAAAGAAGTTTGTATTGATTGGTTAACTCCAGAGCCCCAAAGCTTCTGATTAGCTTTTAAAATAATTCCGGAATTCATTCCTGTAGTTGTTCCGTCTCCAGGAAATACATAGAGGATGTCATTGATCGAAGAATTTTCTTGTGCTTGGGCAAAACTATGATAAGGGCTTTCGGAGGTGCCGCTAGAGCTACTTGTGTTGTTAACAAAGACAAAGTAATAAGGAAGTCCTGTTGCAGGATCGATTGCAGGGGAAATGATATTTTGTTTGCCAACCGGAATAATTTCATTGCGCTCAACAGGCTGCATGGCTCGATAACTGATAACTGTTGTTTGCCCACACGATTGATTCTCATTTCTTTTAACTTTGCATTTGCCGCCAAAAGGGATGCGAATGCCAACTTGTCCTTGTCCTGTCCATTTGAAAAAATGATCATAGGCAATATTGCCTTCTATCCTTACGTAATTGCTAAAAAAGCTGATAGAAGCTCGCAAGCATCCACCCCATGTGGTTGCCCCTTTGCCTGACATGTAGTAGGGCCCTGCAGCAAAATAAAGTGGCACTTTTTTTAGACTATTAACATGTGCGCCAATCTCAGCATTAATTGCTCCTAAAGCAAAATCATATTTAGATTGGACGAGCATGCTATGCCCTTGAAATGAACTGAAAACTGAATTGTATCTATGGCTTTGCTTCCAACCGACAGGCAGATACCCATTAATGCGATAATCAAAAAGTTTACCTAAACTTTCTAAACCGAGTGCAATTTGGTTATAGTGCTGTCTGTTTGTATCGCGATAATCATAATAGACATTGCCACCCCATACCCGTTTTTTAGCTAAATAACGGAGCCCCATACCTGCATTGGCAGCAAATCGACCATTATCAAAAACATGCCCACGTAAGTCAATAAACGGGAGCCATCTTTTATTACAAATCTTATAAGGAGTCAAGAAAAGTTCTATCGTGCTATAGCCGTGATTGTAACCGATTCCCTGGGGCGAAGTATAACGCGCCGTGGCCCGCATAGGTTGAGGCCCTTCGCAATCTTCGATTTTTGAAGAACTGTTTCTTATTTGCTTTGGTGAACGTGGAGAATCTGCAAAACAGATAAGAGGACAACACAAGCTGCCCCACAATAAAAGCTTTAAAATATTCACAACGATCCTTACAAAAGCATTCTATAAAGTATTAAATTGAACCAAAAAGTAAATTCTTTTCAAAGTAAGATCTTCATATTTTTAAATTTTTTACTTGTTAGTTCATAAATTTACAATAATCAAGCTGTCAAACAACTTTTGATAAGTGCTCCATCTTTGAAGTGGAAACAGTATTCGTCCATCTTGTATTCTAGTTACATGATTATGCTCCCTCAAGACGAAAATGGCTGTCCTTATCTTCAACTAGCTCCGATGGAGGGGGTGGGCGATCGCTGCTTTCGAAAAGCGATGGCTTTTATGGGAGGCTTTGATGAAGCTGTTAGGGATTTTCTTCGCGTTCCAACAAATGCTCATGTTAAAAGTTTGGCCAAGGTCTATGTTGCAGATGAATTAGCTCCCATTCCCCTTGCAGCACAAATCATGGGCTCTGATCCTATTTTGATGGCTGAAATGGCGCAAGAGCTGGCCCAAAGAGGCGCTCCGCGTATCGACGTCAATTGTGGGTGCCCCTCCAATACCGTAACAGGTCGAGGCGCTGGTTCTAGTCTATTGAAAGACCCCAATATTTTACACGAAGTGGCAGCAGCAGTAGTTAAGGCTGTGGCTATTCCCGTAACGATAAAAATGAGATCTGGATATGAGGATATCTCCTTATTTGAGGAAAATATTCTCGCTGCACAAGAGAGTGGGGTACGCTATATCACACTACACCCAAGGACAAAGGTCGATGGATATGGACCTCCAGCTAAATGGGAATTGATTGCCAGGGCAAAATCTCTTCTCAAAATCCCTCTTATAGGCAATGGGGACATTCTCAATGTAAATGATGCTATGGCTATGCTGCGCATAACTGCATGCGATGGATTAATGATTGGCAGAGGAAGCATCATCAACCCTTTCATTTTTCACCAAATTCGATCTAGCTATTCTCAGACTCCCTATGAGCCAAAATGGGAAAAACTACTTGGTTTTTTTGAGACTTTTATAGCAGAAACACCAGAGAGTTTTTCAGTAAGATTGCGCATGAATAAGTTAAAACAACTGCTGGGATTTATCTTCAAAGCCAACCCCCAACTTATGGAGAAAAGACAATTGGTTTTAAGCGCAACGCATACAGATCCTCAATCTTTTCTTGAGTTCGTCTTGCCTCTGCTGCAAGAGGGATGGAACTTTCAAGTTGGCGTCTAATACCACCTCCTAAAATTAGCTATGATCTGAATCGAGAGGCAAAGTCATCTATCTTACAACAGCTCTAAAATGAGCTTATAAACAATAAGGATTAAAGCATGAAAAATCTAAAATTTAAATTGATGAATACAGTTGTTGGAACTCTCAAAATCATTGTAGATAATCAAGAGCTTGTGGCTATTCTTTGGGATAATGAAAAGCCCAATCGCGTTACATTAGATCATATGGAAGAAGATTCTATAAATTCATTACTTTTAGAAGTAGAAAAACAACTCAAAGAATATTTTAGCGGTAAAAGACAAGTATTTAATCTTCCACTAAAAATGAATGGGACAGCATTTCAAAAAGCAGTTTGGGAAGAGTTAAAGAAAATTCCATTCGGGCAAAGTGTGAGTTACAAATATATTGCTCAGAAATTAAATAACCAAAAAGCAGTAAGAGCAGTTGGTTCAGCTAATGGACGTAATCCCATTTCTATCATTGTCCCCTGCCATAGAGTCATTGGCGCTAATGGTAAATTATCAGGATTTGCTGGAGGAGTCGATCGAAAAAAAATTTTACTCGATTTAGAATGTTCCACTTTCACGAAAAATTAGCGTAGCTATCTGATTTCATTTTTAAAGAGGCAAAGAGATATATTCCAAACTTTGTCCTCATTTCAAAAAGCATATCCAATTGCAATGTTGATTAGACTTATCAAAGCCTCTGCGTCCTTTGTTCAAAACATTCTTTTAAAGACTTAGTCAAAAATTCATTTGTATATTCAAAAAATCGGCAACCCTGATAAAATACCCAGAAACTAGGTATTTTATGAAATCTGTCAATAAAACAAGATATGCCATTTTAGGCATCCTTCTAGAAGCCCCGAGCACAGGGTACGAAATCAAATCCCTCATGGGAAGATCCACAGTTTATTTTTGGCGAGAATCTGATTCCACAATCTATCCAATGTTGAAAGTTTTGGCAAAAGAAGGAAAGGCTCTCTCTAAAGTTGCTTACGTGGGAAAGAAAAAGAAAGAGGTCTTTTCGATTACAGAGACTGGAAAAACGGAATTTAAAAATTGGCTTCAAAGCCCAACCGCATCAGAGACCCCGCGCAACGAATTTCTCCTTAAAATTTTCTTTGTCACAGACCAAAAGGATCTCATTCGATTGTTTGAAGAAAGATTAACAAAGATGGAGAAGGCTTATGAAGATTATAAAAAAATTGAAGAGCGATTAGAGAACTTAGCTGATTCTGCCCGTAAAACAATCCGCCTCAAAGCACTCAGATACGGACTAACTCAAATTGCAGCAGAAGTTCAATGGTTAAAAGATGAAAAAAGGAAATGAAATGCAACCTAAAATATTAATCATTGGAGCTGGACTTGGTGGATTAGCTTTAGCTCAAGGGCTTACCAAAAATGGATTTGATGTCACCGTTTTTGAAAGAGATATCAGCTCCACAAGCAGACCTCAAGGGCATAGAATTTTCATCAGATCCATGGGGATACAAGCCTTAGTAGAGCTGTTAACACCAGAAAAAATGGATCATTTGTTTAAAGCTAAAATCACAGATGTAGGT
>CAZJSX010000150.1:0-5241 GCA_964548845.1 uncultured bacterium
ATTAGTTTGTGTAAGTACTTAGATTGACAGGCAGAGCCTGTTAACTTATGCATACAATCTTGAAAATTGAGCTCATTATGTAAAACTTGAATGCCCAGATCTTTACCTATATCCTCTGGAAGAGAAATAGGATTTCTAAATCGATGAAACAGTGTGGCTAACTTTTTGTAGACTCTCATTTGTCTCAACTGGGTATTTAAAAAAGTTTTTTGCTATCCATTTTAAGAAAACTTTGCATTTAAAACCACACCAAATGTATAAACTTCTAACCTTAAATATTAAAATTGTTACTGATAATGATCGGAATATTTTTAGATATCGAATCCAATGGGCTAAATGTCTTTGAACATCATGTTCTAGAAATCGCTATCAAGCTTATAGATTTATCTTCAAAGCAGACTATCGACTCCTACTCTTCTATTGTTAAACAATCTAAAAATGCCTGGGCAAAAAGTGATCCAGAATCTTTAAAGGTCAATGGATTTACCTACTTGATGGTAGAGAGCGGCAAGTCGATTGAAACAGTGAACCAAGAAATTATCGCCCTTTTTAAAAAGCATCACATTTGTCGTGATAATGCCGTTTATATCTGCCAAAACCCCTCTTTTGATCGCTCTTTTTTCAGCCAGGTTGTAGATCCTGCCATTCAAGAAAAGAATCACTGGCCCTATCATTGGCTCGACTTGGCCTCAATGTTTTGGGCATTAACGTTGAAAAAATATCTCGCTGGACAATCTTTGCCTCCTTGGGAACTTGGGATTTCAAAAAATAAAATTGCACAGTCACTAAAACTTCCCCCTGAAAAAGAACCGCACAGAGCCATGCAAGGGGTAGAGCATTTAATTGAATGTTACTTTGCCCTAAATGTTCACCGACATCCTTAATGTGGCAACCAATACATTTTTAAGACCCGCCCCACCTGGATGAATAATCCACTGCAAATCCGGTTGCACTTGAATCCATGGAACAAAAAATAAAGAATAGGTGATTTCAAGTGACGTTTCAAACCTCTTGGGATAAAAAGTATTGGGAGCTTTAGTGAAAAAAACGGTAGCAGCACCAATACTTAACGCATCGGCATAAAACTTTTTCCACATATTAAAATACGTCACTCCCCCACCTATATAGCTTTTGATATTCAATAGCTCTTGGTTGATGTAACTTGTCTGTAGAAAAAAACCCAACTCCCCAGGAGTAAATTTAGGTTTGTTGGATAAATTGGACTGCTTCCACAGCTGTTGACTAAGAGTTGCATATGGACCGATAGCTTTTCCCATAAAGCCTCCATTGAATGCAGGCAGCTGCCCGTTATAGCCCCACAAGCCTAACTCTAAAATCCCTTTATATTTATTTTCAGAATTTTCCCAACGAAAATCGATTTCATTTAAAAACAAAACATGTTTGCCCAAATTTTGAAAAAAACCTCTGGCTCCTAAATTTCCTGTCTGCACTCCAATAGCATTCGATCCATCAAAAATAGAAGCTTTCAAAGTGATCCATTTTTTGGGGTAAATAGCCAAGATCACTCCCACTGAGGGATTGGGATAAGTGGGATAACCTAAAATAGTTGGCAAAAGGGTGTAAGAATTATTCAATAAAATTTGAGCGTAATGAGTATAGCCAAACGTTTCATAAGCATCTATTTTCCCTAACGCTACTGAAAATAGTCTATCGAAAAAAAATTGTTGATACCAAAGCTCAGCAAGTTGAGTGAATGGTGGAGCTTCAATATTATCAAAACCTTGAGCATCTCCTACATAGTTTTGCGACGGGCTTTTTCCGTTGTGAACCATAAAGTCGATATAAAAATATCCCCCTTTAAGGCCAAACAGTTGCTCCGTGACAACTCCTAGTTCAAAATCAAAGAGAAATTGATAAAGAGGATAACTAGTTGTTTTCATCCCACCAGTTGTTGGCCAACTTAAATCCATTAAATAGGATGTCATGACATAAAAGCCATGATCTGCCATTTTTTTTCTCACCCCCCAAACATCAGGGAAATAAGGGCTACTCCATACCGCTTTGTTAATTTGAACCACTTGCGGCTGATTAGTTGTAAATGCAAAGCAAGTCACTGCCATTGACCATATAGCCAGCGCCAAAAGGATTTGTTTTACATTTTTAATAGCTATGCGAATCAATGACAACTTTGCCTCTGAAGATTTTATACAACCAATAGCTATAAGCTAAGACAAAAGGGATTCCAATTAAAACGATGTAAAATAAAACAGTTAAAGTTAAATGAGACGATCTTGCATTTTCAATAGTTATACTGAAACTGGGATCAAGAGTTGAGCGCAAAAGAATCGGATAATTGCCAATCCCGCAAAGGAAAAACAAGACCATGATAATTAAAGAAGAACAGATAAACGCTCGCCCCATTTTATTAAAAAACACATTAACTAAAACAGCGACAGATAAAAAGGCTCCCAATGCTCCTAGAGAAATAAGCCAAGGGTATTTCATAAACCTTGCAACCATATGAGGCATTAAAAACCATGTGCTTAATGTTAACGATGCAAAACACAAAATAAAGAAAAAGACAATCGGCATCGACATTCTTTTTAAGTGATGACGCAGAGGCTGCTCTGTTTTCATCAGCAAATAGATTAGACCATGCATCGCAAATAAAGAGACTACAGAGATCGCAAATAAAACAGTGTAAAAATTAAAGAAGGTTTTAAAGCTGCCATGAAACATCCCCTCTTGATCCAAAGGAATGCCGACAATTAAATTGGCAAGCAACAACCCCACACTTAACGTCATTAAAAGACTAGCTACACAAAATAAAATATCCCATGTATTTCTCCAAAAAGCAGAATCTCGTTTGCTGCGAAATTCTATTGCAACAGTTCTAAAGATAATCCCACCAAGTAAAATAACCATAAGATCATAGAACGAAGAGAAGATGGTTCCAAAAGCTAGTGGAAAGCCAGCAAATAATGCCCCGGTTACTATAACTAGCCAAACAGCATTACCATCCCAGACAGGACCAATAGCATTTAAAAAAATTCTCCTATCGACATCTTTTTTTGTTGTGAGATGTAAAATGCCAACACCTAAATCAAATCCATCTAAAACTGCAAAAGCTGTGAGCGATACATAGATGATACAATACCAAAAAAACTGTAGAAATTCGATACTCATTTAAGCTCCATGCTTTGGTGTGTGTTTTAATTCGCGACCTTTATAAGGATCGCGATACGGATCGATTTCATCAGCACTGTTATGATCGTGAGGCCCTTGCTTGATTTTTCTATCTAATAAAAAGATAAACAAGAAAAAGAGCAGAGCAAAACAAACAACCATCATGATAAGTGAAGATAAAACTTGGCTTGCTGTAATGGATCTTGAAATCGCATCATTTGTGCGCAATATCCCATAAACAACCCAAGGCTGCCGACCCATTTCTGCACATAGCCAGCCGACTAAATTTGCTGAAATAGGTGCAATAATTGAGAACACTAAACACCTTAAAAGCCATTTACTACTCTCTAATTTTTTACGTAGAAGGGCAACCCAAGTTAAAGCAATCATTAAAAACATCCATCCCCACATATAGATCATCCAACGATAGGTTTGAAATAAAGCGCCAACCGCATCAGGCCAATCTTCTTTGGGGATTTGATCTAAACCTAAAACTGCTTTAGAAGTATCTCGATAAACTAACCAGCTCAAAAGCTTTGGAATTTTTATTCCATGCACTTGCTTTTCTTTAGCATCGGACCACCCAATCAAATACATGGGAGTTTGCCCCTCTGTATTATAAACACCCTCTAATGCTGCAAGCTTTGCTGGTTGATACGTTGCAGCATCGTGCCCACTCTCATCTCCCGACCAAGCCTGAAGTAAAACAAATATCGTTCCAAAGCAAAGAGCTATTTTTAAGGTTTTGCGTGAAAATTCCAGATGTCTTTTTTTCAAAAGATAAAACGCAGAGACACTGAGTACTAAAAACGTTCCAGTGAGCCAGCAACCCAAAAGGACATGTTTGAGTCTCGATAAAGAGGTCGGATTAAAAAGCGCTTGCCAAAAGTTAGTCAATAACGCCCTTTGCTCAAAACCTTCACCAACAATTTGATAACCACTTGGAGTTTGCATCCAAGAGTTGGCAAAGACAATCCAAGTGGCACTAAAATGAGCGCCAAGAGCGACCATACAAGCTGCAAAAAAGTGAACTTTTGGGGTTAATCGGTCCCAACCAAATAAAAGCATCCCTAAAAATCCAGCTTCTAACGTGAATGCAAAAACACCTTCGGCCCCTAAAAGTGATCCAAAGACATCTCCGACAAAATAGGCAAATCTAGACCAGTTGGTTCCTATTCCAAAAACATTCACAAGCCCTGTAGCGACACCTAGTGCAAAAATTAAGCTAAAAATCTTAACCCAGAATCTAGCCATGTCGTGATACAGCTTATTTTTAGTGTATAAATACAACCCTTCAATCATCACAATATAAAAACTTAAGCCAATAGTCATGGGAGGGTATAAATAATGAAATCCGATGTGAACAGCAAATTGAATTCTAGATAACAAAGCGACATCGGCCATAGAAAAACTCTTAGATTTTTTCTCAACATACTGATTCAACTCTTTTTTTAAAATAGGTAATTTGCCTGTCGCTTTGGCTGATATTCAAAATAGTTCAATAATCTAAAAGCGTTTTGATATTTATCTTGAAACTTATTATTTTGGATGCTATTTTATCTCAAATTTAAATTGTTAAACTAAAAGAATTTAGATAGTTAACTAACTATCTATTTAAATACCTTGACATAACAAATGTATTTTTATTGGAGTAAAGATGTCAGAAAATTCAACTATTTCAGGCTACTATGTAGGCACAACTAATGATTGGGATTTTGTCATACAACAAGATAAACCAAATCAAGATCGCCCTTTTTTAAAAGTAGACTCTCAGGGAAGAGTAACTCTCCCTTATCAACCTTTTTTTAACGCTCGTTTGTCTCATATAGTTGAAAACCAAACAGGTCAAGGTAGAGTAGCTACTTTAATAGCTGATGAGGTGATAACAGATATCGGCAACAATTACAATAATTTAACCGGAGAGTTTAAAGCACCCGTCTCCGGAGTTTACAACTTTAACTGTAATATTCTAGCGTTTAACTTGTACAAATAAATCCTTCCTAACCCAAACCCGTGCTGGGAAGTCTGGCCTAAAAGCTGTATCCGGATCTAAATGCAAAACTAGTTTTATACCGTATAAATTTTTACATGACC
>CAZJSX010000151.1:0-5240 GCA_964548845.1 uncultured bacterium
GGCCAATGGCTTTTGGGGCGTTTTTAGTGTTTATAGCTTTAAGGTTCATATAGATAGCTCCTTTAATCTTAAAAAGTTCTTTAAAATATAAATACTATCCGTTAAACTAGTAATAGTAAAGGGTGGTGTTTGTATGAATAAAGAGAACAAAAAAAAGCAGTTTGTCTCGATTCTTAGCAAGCTTGCTCAAGAGCGCAGAGAGCACTCTGAGAAAAAGCTTGTGGACCATCATTTCTATTTAAAACAGGTAGTTGAGAAAAACACTCTCTTCAATCATTTAATCTATCAGGCCATTCTAAAACAGGCCGAAGATCTATCATTAGCTTTTGGTAAACCTTACCAGTATCAAGCGGAAGAAGAAGAAAAGATCAGACTTGGTAAAGAGGCATTAGCGACCTTTGATAGATCAGCTCTGCTAAGAGCAACAAGAGTTGGCCCTTTAACTTTAATCGGTTAATAAACCCCTATTTTTAGTCTAAAAATCAATAACGTTATTTTTTATTAACCAATTTTAGCCCCTTTAGGGGAGAAAATCTGTTGCTCTAAAGCGTTGATTTCTTTGCAGGAATCTTGACTGGAATCTTTTAATGTATTTTCAATTTGCTTGACGCTTGTCATCACTGTAGAGTGGTCTCTAGAGAAAATTTGTCCAATTTTCATGAAGGGAAGCTTTAAGTGATGTCTGCAAAAATACATCCCAATTTGTCTGGGTAAAACACATTCACGGCTTTGTGACTTACTTAAGATATCTTCCATTTTGATCCCAAAGTAGTGAGCTGTGGCATCTAAAATAGTTTCAACAGTAATGGCAGCTTGCGCACCAGCTTTAATGAGATCATTTAATAGCTGCCCAATCACTTCAGGTGTTAGCTTTTTAGGATCGATTGATTTGCCTTGAGGTAGTTTTAAATGAGCCCGTAAAAGTAGTGAGCTCAAGGCACGATTTAAAACTTTTGGGTTTTGATGAAAAGTGCTGACTAAAAAGTCTTTGGAAGGCTGCGGTAGAAAGAGTTTGAGCTCTTCTAATTTTTTATTGAGGATTTTTTTCATCTGTTGCTCTGTTGGGCAAATTAGAGGAAGAACGATACCCCATTCAAAGCGGCTTGTAAGTCTTGGTTCAATTTGCTCGAGTTGCTGAGGGCTGACGCAGGCGCTTAAAATGATTTGCTTTCCTTCAATATGCAAAGTATTAAAAGTGTGAAAGAACTCTTCTTGTGTAGCTGACTTATTAGCTAAATGGTGAATCTCATCAATAATTAAAATATCGTTATCTCGATAGAATTTTCTAAAGTCAGGCATGCAACCTGCTTTGATTGCCATGACCATGTTCTGAGTAAAAGTGGAGAGTTTAACGTAGAGAACTTTAATATTTTGACGCGCAAGAGCGTGGGTTGTGGCTTGCAAAAGGTGAGTCTTGCCAATTCCATCAGGACCAAAAATATAAATGGGATTATAGACAGGAGCTTTATCTAGGCTAAACTTTTCAAAATCAGAAAAGAGTTTTAGGGCAATTTTATTTTGAGGTAATTCTACAAAATGATCGAAGGTGTATTGTGGTTCGATGGGATCTTTAGTAAATAAGACAGGGGAGCCTTGAGCTCTATTTTCAGGATTTACTTTAGCAAGAGATGTTTTATTGGCAACTTGTAGGTGCACTTTGATGGGTCTGTTATTTTCATTGCGAAATAACAAGGCGAGTGCAGGTTTAGCATACTCTTCAAACCATTGAGCTTGGAAAGTATCGCCTGCTTCTAAATATAAATTAGCTGCATCAAAGTTGATTACTTTGAGGCTTCTTAGCCATTTATCAACAGTCTCTTTTCCGAGCTCATTTTCTAAAGCTTTAAGATATTCTTCCCAAGCTCTCATTTTAACTTTATTTCAACTCTTAAGCTTGCTTTTCTTTTAACGCAGGTTTCTTGTCGAAAACCACTGGTTTTGCTTTTTTTCTATCGATCAATTTATTAGTAATCCAATGTTGTAGAATTCCTAAAACTGTTGATGAAATGAAATATAAGTTTAAACCAGACGGTAGTGAATAACACATTAACGTGATGAAGACAAGCATCAAATTGCCCATCATCTTTTGTTGCTTTTGCTGATCAGTCATTAACGACTTATCTGCAGGTCCTACGAAAGAAAGCTTTTGTTGAACCCAGATCATAATAGCAGAAATGATTGGCAATAAGTGGAAGTCTGTTCCAAAAAATGGAATGGCTTTTGACCAGCTAAATAAAACATCTGGTGCAGTTAAGTTATCAATCCAGCCGTGAATAAAAGGGGCACCTCTTAAAACAAAGGCCGATTTAAGTAAGTTAAACATTCCCATTAAGAAAGGAAGCTGAATTAAAAGTGGTAAACATCCCGATAAAGGATTTACTTTGCGCTTGCGATAGTGAGCCATAATCTCAACTTGCGCTTGCTTTGGATTCTTTTTGTATTTAGCTTGAATCTCTGCAATCTCAGGAGAAATTTCCTGATTTTTGCGCATTGTTTTAATAGACCAAGTGTTGAGAGGATATAAAACAATTCTCAATACGATGGTCAATAAGATAATGGATAAGCCCCATGAACCTACGACGCTGTGTATGGCATTCATTAAAACAAAGAGAATTTTAGCGCAAGGCTCAGAAATAAATGGTAAAAAGCCATGAAAAGACTGAGCGTCTGTGTAGTGAGAATTTGAAACATCTGCAGCTGCTAGTAGTTTTTGACTTAATGGCCCTGCATAGACGTTTAAAATAGTTTCAGCAGATGCTGATAATGGCAATAAAAACTCATAGCCAGCTGTCTTTTTAGCTTTAGATGCAAGATCTAAGTCAATTCTTGAAAGCAATGAAGAACTTGGCACTTTATTGACTTTGTAGCCAGATGCTAGTTGAGTCAGTGGGTCAATTAAGATGGCAAAAAAACCGTTAGAGTTAGACACCCATTTAGGACTGACATCTTGATTATCTGTTGAAGTTTTAGGTAGTGAGACTTTTGAAACTTCAAATTTATTCTTTTTAAGTTGGCTTAGTTTAAGTGCAGGAGGTTGAGTGCTGGCGCTAAACTCGGCTTCTGGAACACCAGAAGTGACCCAGAGTCCTTGTGTGTCACCTTCAACTTGGATGCTTACTTGTAGAGAGTAAGGCTTGCTATTGTCGATTGAAAACGTTTTGATGATTTTGCGGTGATTTTGTTTAGCTTCAAAGACGATTTTGTCTGCGTCAAAATGAGTGACCTGATATTGCAATTCAGAAATTCCAGGATAGTCAGAGACGATGTTAAAGGCATAATAACGCGGATCGCTAATTGGTTTATCAACAGCTGCTCTGCGAATTAAAGGGTAGTAGCTTCCTTCTTCAAGCTGCTCTTCTTTTACAAACTGTCCTTTTGAACTTGAAGAGGGTTTGTAGTAAGCTTGGGCTGGGAAAGTCGCATGAGCTGTAGAGACTTTTGAAAATTGTTGATCTAGACGAGTTGGAAAAACAGAGCTATTGGGATGTTTTTCAGATTTTACAGGGAGGTTAATTTCTGCAAGTGCTCCACCGATATTGGAAAAAACATATTGTGAGTATTCATTTTCTAAAGTGTAAAATTGCTCTGACAAGACTGGATCTAGCATCGCTTTATGTGAGCTAATCAAAGGCTTGATATTGTCAAAGTTCTGAATAGGGATTAATTTACCTTCTCGGCCCATATAAACGCCAATAGGCTCATATCCTTGCTTGGTTTTAGCAACAGCAATGGCATTGCCATCTAAAGTTCCAATAGAAGAGAAATCGCCTTTAGAGAAGTAGCTGGTGTAGATGATAGGGTTGTTACTGTAAGCTTTTGGGTAAATCAGCTCGACTTGGCAAGTGACTTGATTAGGTAAATCCGCGACTGGGAAAAGAGCTGTTGTGTTTTCTAATTGATAGACAACCGGGTCAGATAAATTAGCGCTTTGAGTTAAGTTTGAGGCCTTTTCTAGGGGGAGGGAAGTATGGCTTTTTTTGAAGTAGATCTGGCTTGGAAGCTGCTCGTCCCATGAAAGAGTAAGAATATTGTCATTAAATAGAAGGCCAGATGTAAGGTAAGTTTTGCCCTGTTCATCTTTATAGAGATCGACTAAAGGAAGCCCTGCTTGAGTGGCTACTCTAGACTCTAAAGTATTATTTTTAATTGCTACTTGTTCTGTAGAAGCCTTAGCTTTCTTAGAGGAGTCTGGTTTAAAAAATAAGTTTACAACCAGCATTGAGAAAGTGAGGATGAAGATGAAAATTAAAGAACGTTTTTGCATAGTAACAATGGACTCTTTTAATTAATAATTGTTAATCGGGTATCAAAATAAAGTATACTAAAAAAGAGTTATTATACCAAGTCTATAATTGTCTTGTAGCAAATTTAATTTATAAAATAAGAGTATGAAAAACCTATCAGAGTTAATTTAAAATTTTAAAATATAAAATATTCATTTATAGTGAGATGCATAATAGTCTAAAATGTCAATTCATTTTTTTAAAATTTGCAATAGAGCTTTGCTTTTTTTTAAAGCATTTGCCAAAGCATGATCAAATGCAACTTGTTATCCAAATTTTATCGATAAAAAAAAGAATTGACATAGCCTGTCACAAGCTATAAATGCATCTAATTTTCAAATGCTATGATCGATATATCTTGGCATAAAACTTGATGTAGAGAATTATATTTCGAATTATTTTAAATATTAAAGTTCAGTGATATGAGTTTTGTAAGATTTGGTGGATTATCAAGTAGAGTATTATATGACATTCGCACTGTACAGCCAGACCCTGAGCATGGACTAGAGGGAAGGGTGACTTTTCAACTGCCAAATCCTCAAGCGTCAGGTATTTTCAGTGCGGCTACTAAATCTATTGATTTTTACTGTGTTTGTAATGATAAACCTCAAAATCCATTATCTGAAATGCGCTTTACAAGATTAGATCAATTATCTACAGGGCTTGGATCGGCCTATGTTAAGCTTGCTTTGGATAGCAATATGACTATTTATATTGAAAAGCCGCAGCAAAGCGATGATGATGCTAGAATAAGAGAGGCTAGAAATTTGTTATATCGCCTTGCATCATTAAGTCAGATTTCTACAGATTTGAATGCATGGTGTGATCAAGCAGCAGAAAGATCTGAAAAGAACGCCCGGCTGGCGTTGGCATCAACGATAATAGATGATTATTATCAGCAAGTATTTGAAGATCATGAAAATATATTGACGAACCCCCTCAAGTTACTTTGAAGCA
>CAZJSX010000152.1:0-5197 GCA_964548845.1 uncultured bacterium
GGGCAACTCCAGAAGAAGTTGCAATGGACCAGGCAAAACCTAAAAAAGCGAAGAAAAAAGCATGCTTTTTTTCATTAGGTCGGATACATAAAAATCTTTCCAGCATTTATCATAAAGCCCCATTTATAAATTAAAGCCCTTAGTTTTGCTAAGGAGCCAAAGTTAAAAACAATGCCTATTAACATATTTGCCAGAGATCAACTTTTGATCTATCTACTTTGCCTTAATAGGTAGCGCTATTTTACCAATAATTAAAGTTTTAGTGCACGCTTTTTTCTTTAAGTTTTGCCACTTGCGCTTTTAAATTTTAAACATTACACTTTTAGTCGTTTATTTCTAAAAAAAAATGTTAAAGTTTGGAGTGAGAGTATTAAATGGAAAGGCATCCTATCATTATCATTGGTTCGGGACCAGCTGGCTACACCGCCGCTATTTATGCTGCCCGAGCGAACCTTTCTCCCTTAATGTTTGAGGGGTTTTATTCTGGGGCTGCAGGGGGACAATTGATGACCACAACCGAGGTCGAGAATTATCCTGGTTTCCCAAAAGGGGTCAGCGGGCCAGAGTTGATGCATTTTTTCAAAGGGCAAGCTGTGAACTTTGGAACTAAGTGCATTGCCAAAGATGTCGATGAAGTCGATTTAAAAGCTCACCCTTTTAGAGTGGTTTCAAATAAAAAAGAATACTTTGCCGATGCTCTCATTATTGCAACAGGCGCCACAGCTAAGAGATTAGATATCGATGGAGCAAATGACGGGCAGTTTTGGCAGAAGGGGGTTTCTGCATGCGCCGTCTGCGATGGAGCAATGCCTATTTTTAGAGATAAAGAGTTATTTGTGATTGGTGGGGGAGATACGGCTGTTGAAGAGGCTATCTTTTTAACCAAATATGGTAAAAAAGTTTATATTGTTCATCGAAGAGATCAACTTCGCGCCTCCTCTATTATGGCGCAAAGGGCTCAAGAACATCCGAAAATTGAAATTTTATGGAACCAGGAAATTGTCAAAGTCGAAGGTGGAAATTCAGTAGAGTCTGTCACATTGCAATCTACAGTCGATCAAACCAAAACTAAAAAAGCTGCTGGTGGTGTCTTTTTTGCCATTGGTCACTTGCCTAATACAGCTTTTCTAAAAGGGCAATTACCTCTAAATCCTGTCGGTTATATCCTCACTCATCCTGGAACATCTAAAACTGATGTGCAAGGTGTGTTTGCTTGTGGTGATGTTCAAGATCCTGTTTATCGGCAAGCTGTAACTGCAGCAGGCTCGGGATGTATGGCTGCTTTAGATGCGGAGCGTTGGTTAAGTGCAAAAGGGATTCATTAGCGATGATTAAGGGTTTAGGAACCGATATTTTAGAGATTGCTCGTCTTAAGAAAGTATTGCAAAAGCATCCTCACAGATTTACTGCTCGCCTTTTTAGCCAAAAAGAAGCCCTTTATTGTAAAAAATTCAAAGATCCACATATCCATTTAGCTGGCCGTTTTTGTGCAAAAGAGGCCATTTCTAAAGCGTTGGGATGTGGTTTTGGAAAAGAGTTATCCTTCAAAGATATTGAAATTGAAAATGATCTGCGGGGCAAACCCATCGTCAAACTTTCTAAAAAAGCTAATCATCATTTTGGTAATCCTAAAATCGAGATCTCCATTAGTCATTGCAATGATTATGCAACAGCCACAGCGATTTGGTATTCTTAAGGCTGATCTTCACCAGAAATAGCTTCTGGATTTTCTGAACCGTTAGACACATTACAGAAAATCATTCTGCCAGAAGAGGTGTGCTTGACCGATAGAACAGTGACATCGATTGTTTTACCGATATAATCACCACCACCATTGATCACAACCATAGTGCCATCTTCTAAATATCCAACCCCTTGATTGGGCTCTTTACCATGACGCTGTACTTTGATTTGGATGATTTCACCAGTATCTGTCAGTGGTTTTAAGGCGTTTGATAGAGTATGCAAGTTAATAATTTTAACACCTTCGATGCTAGCTGTTTCAACGCGGCTAATATCTGCTGTTATGATGTTGCCGTCAATTAAACGGGCAAGTCGAATTAACTTTGCATGCATTTCTTTCACTTCTGGAAAATCTGTATCACTATAACGGATACCTAGTTGAGTGTATTCTTCGAGTTTTTTTAAGGACTCCAAAGAGCGTTTAGCTTTTGCTTTTGAGTTTTCATCGCCTGACTCACTTAACGTATAGAGTTCTCTAACAACAAATCTTGGGATGATGATGTGTTGATCTAAAAGTCCAGAAAGCGATAGATCGATAATGCGTGTATCTGCTAATGCTGAAGGGTCTATGATCAAATCTCTTTTCTTTTGCTTGAGCGGAGTGAATTTAACGAAGGGAATGCTGACATAAATTTCATCGGAAGCTCTTAGAGTTAAAATAAGACCTAAATAAATTCCGAATAAGAAAATGCCAATTTCAATGATTTCTGCAAGGGGAGTTGCAAGCTGCGCAGTCCCTGTTGCGCTTAGTTTGATGATAGCTTGGGAAATTAAAATTAGAGCTTGTCCCATCAGGTAACCAAAGAAAAGACCTAAAAGAGCAATGTTAAAAGAGCGGAGGTTGAAACGTTTAAAAAAGCTTTCGATCAGGACTAAGAATAAGCCGAATATCAGTCCGACAACTAGTCCAAAGACAGTTCCTGTCACGGTTTGATAGACATGTGTGGCGTAGATGGCAACAAAGAGCATACTCAAGAATGTGAAAAATGCTCGGACGAAGGCTAACGAAACGTTCATTGGTAAACCTATTTAAAATGGATTGGATCCTAATTAATCTTAAAATTTAGTTTATATCAATTATTTCTTTTAATAAATCAACAATTTAAAATTTTAGTTTTGCTTTTGTCCGGTTGCAAATATCGGACTTTTACAGTATGATTAAAACAAAAACGGAGCTTTGCACGTATGTCTAAATGTAGTCATTTTTCGATGATTGTTATCTCAGGAACTCTATGGGCGTTAGTGGGAATTATGCTTATGACTTTGGGGATTCATCACCTCACTGATGGAATGAGAGCTTGGGATATTATGGCAGTAAATACGCGCGAGCCACTTTTCCAATTTATAACAAAATTCTTCAGTAAAACAGAACAAGCCATGACAGCTATTATTGGTGTTTGCTTGATGCTAGGGTATTTAAAAGGGCATTTTGCTCTAGGACGTTCTGTTAAAAGTGGTGTTCAAAGAATTTTAACTTATCCCAACCCTTCAGAAATTAAAAACCTTTATGGCAAAAAATACTATGCTCTAATTGCTCTAATGATGGGACTAGGTGTTGTTTTGAGAGCTTTGAATTTACCTCAAGATGTTCACGGTGCCATTGATTTAGTTATCGGCTCAGCTCTTCTTAAAGGTGCTTTATCTTATTATAAATATGCACTAGCCGAGAAAAAAGGAATGTTAATTCACGAAAAGTGGTAAGGGGAGTTGCTCCAAATTTGGGTTGCTCTATAAATTTGCTCTGCCACAATTAACCTTGTCATCTGGTGCGTGAAAATCATTTTGGAGAGACTGATCAAAGGACAGCTTTTGAAAACTTCAGGGATTCCTTCAGCTCCACCGATCAAGAGCGTTAATTGCGAGCCCCCTTTAATTAAAGATTGCTTGAGAGTTTCTGCAAAATCTTCAGAGGTTAAAGCTTTGCCCAAAGGATCAAAACAAAGGATGTTTTTTTCTTTTTCAAGTAATTTAATCAGTTGATCAGAATGCTTTACCCAATTAAATTGAAGGATAATTTGATTTTGTAACCTTTTTTGATAAAGACTTAAAGCTTGCTCAAGCCAAGTCTCTTTGTTTTTGCCAACTGAATAAAGATTAATTTTAAACATGTTTCAAAATATTTTCACTCTATCACATCTTTACTGGGATCCGAATCGAGTTTGTTTTTATATTCCCTATTTTAACCATCCCGTAGTTTGGTATGGCGTTCTTTTTGCTTTAGGCTTTTTAGTCTCTTACTCTGTTATTGTTTATCTGGTTCGTCATGAAGTTTTCCAGAAGCTACAAATTGAAGAAAAAGATATAAATAACAAGGACTTACTTTTAAAAAAATGTGCCAGTTATCCTGAGCTTTTCCCCAAAGTTTTGACAAATATAGCAAGTATCGTACCCCTTTTAAACAAATACATTAAGCTCAAAACGCTTCCCCATTCTTTTTTCTCTTTCAGTATCTTCAAAATGGTTGAGGTTGCCGATAAAATAACCGAGCGCTTTACAACTTTTTGTATAGTCGGAGTTGTCATTGGAGCCCGTTTGGGACATGTCTTATTTTATAGTTGGCCTTTTTATAGAGATCATCCTTTAGAAATATTGAAGCTTTGGGAAGGGGGACTCGCTTCACACGGAGCAAGTTTAGGTCTTTTAATTGCTATTGGAATGTTTTATTTTCGTCAAAGCAAGCAACTCGTCCGTTTTAGCTTTCTTCATCTGGTAGATGTTTTGGCCATTGCGACGGGCTTTATGGCGTTTTTTATCCGTCTTGGTAACTTCGTAAACCAAGAGATCGTTGGAACTGCAACCAAAATGCCTTGGGGGGTTATTTTTGGACATCCTTTTGCAGGAGAGGCCGTACTTGTGCGCCATCCTGTTCAACTTTATGAAGCTTTCTTTTATTTAGTTTTAGCAGCTCTGTGCTTTTATCTTTGGAAAAGAGGCAAGATTGCTCTTGGGAATGGCCAAATGGCGGGCTTATTTATCACACTGCTCTTTACCTTTAGATTTTTCATCGAGTTTTATAAAGAGCAGCTAGATGCTATGGTCTCTCATGACTTGGGTCTGCAGATGGGGCAAGTCTTAAGTTTGCCGTTTATAGCCTTAGGGATCGCCCTTTATTGGCGCGCCAAGAGACTTAAAAAGCAGCAATACAAGAAATCTCAATCTTAGCGTTTAAGGGCAGTTTTGCGACTTCAAAAGCTTGCCTTGCTGGTTTTGGGTCTACTACAAAAAACTCCTTATAGACTTCATTGACGGCCTTAAAATCGTCCATATTTTGCAAGAAAACCTCTACTTTGGCCACATTTTTGTAGTCTAGGCCAGCTTCATGTAAAATAGCCCCAATATGCTTTAAGACCAGGCGGGCTTGCTCTACAGTGCTCCCTTCAATGATTTTCATGGTCTCTAAGTCTAAAGGGATTTGCCCTGAGACAAAAAGTAGGTTGCCGGCTTGAATAGCCTG
>CAZJSX010000153.1:0-5047 GCA_964548845.1 uncultured bacterium
GGGGTACTAACGAGGTTATCGGAGAGTACGAGCCAATTTGGAAAAAAATCTTAGCCAGAGCTCCTTGGCTGATGGTCCCGCTAGTTGTCGGTTTGATCAATGCCTTTAGTATGTCTTTTTTCGAAAGTCAAGAAGGGCTTATTTTGGCCTTCGTTTTATTCTTCGTTCCACTCATTACAGGATTATCAGGCAATATCGGCATTCAATGTAGTACCGTACTTGTTCGAGGTATGGCTACAGGTATTTTCTCCTCCAAAGGGACTAAAGAGGCAGTCATACATGAGCTAATCATCGGCGGATGTATGGGAGTCTTTTTTGGGATCTTAACAGGCTTTTTAGTTTATCTACTCAATTTATCATCCACACTAGTAGTCAACGTTCATCCACTTGTGATCGGCACGGTTGTTTGTGCAGGGTTAACAGGAGCTTGTATGGTGGGCACTTTACTAGGTGTATTTTCACCCCTGTTCTTTGCTAAAATTGGGGTTGATCCAGCAGTTGCATCTGGCCCAATTGTCACAGCATTCAATGACTTTTTCTCCATGATGATTTACTTTGTCATTGCCTGGGGGCTTAAGAGCTTCTTTTTTGGCATTGGGATGTAGTTTCTCGATTTTAAATATCATTACCAAATGAATGCAAAAGCCAGCATTCGTTACCAAAACGTGATTATTCACACGTTTTATGTTGGAAAAACGTGATGGCTGACCACTTTATTCGTTGGAAAAATGTGATTTTTATTTGTAAATGATTAATTTTAAGCATCATGCACCTTAATGCGTGAAAGCATCCTAATGGTCACTAGTTACTAAGAGTGATTTCATGAAATTTCCTTGACTTTGAGCCCCTTTTTACATAACTAACAAAGTATTGTAAAAGGAGAGCTTTTCATGTCGCCTATCTATAGTGCTATTGTTATCGGGTATTCTGTATTAATGCTGGTGCTCATTTTTGCAAAAGTTAAGGTATTCAAAGTTTTAGGGCTAAGCTTGATTTTATCTCAATGCATCTGCCTCTATGACATTTTTATGAAGCAGCCAGCCCAAGTGATGTGGCTGTGCAATATCACTGTTTTCTTAAACATTTATCTGCTTTTTAAATTTAACCAAAAAGTATTCGATCTATTTTATTTCTTTGGTTGGATAGGTTGTTTTTTTATCTGCATGATGCCTAATAATCCCTATGCTGTAGCTCTTAAAGGACAGCCGGTTGTTTGGGTCGCTTATTGGATTAAACATATTGCTCCTCTTGTTATGTCGGTTTACTTTTTCTATATTGAAAAAAGAAAAATATCGAGATGGTCAGTTTATCATGGGGCTGTGATTTGGTTTTTAGCTTACTGCGGAGTGATGTATTTTTATAACCGCATTTTCGATGTCAACGTTCTATATTTAAAAGAACCCGCTCCGTTTATGGAGCCAATGGGATCCTATTACTTTTTGATATCCATTTGCTTTGGATATTTTTGGGTGGGGATACTTTACTTGATTGCTAACTTGCTTAATGGTGTTAAAAAACTAGAGCCTAAAGCTCCTGAAGTAGAAGAAGAAAAGCCGGTGCCTGTCAGAGTGAGAAAAGATTAGCTTAACTTAAAATAAGTCGTTTCAACTTCTACACATTGATGAAAAATGGTTGTACTCTCAATCGTAAAATCACTAACTAGCAAAGATTAAATCTTTCAGAATCGAACTGCCTTAAAATAAAAATCAGGCCAAAAGTTCATTAATGAACTGTTGGCCTAAATTTTAAGAACTAAAAATAAATTTGTGACTAAATGTGTTTACCCACGCACTTATACTAAACTTGTAAGGCGGGCGCTTACAACGGCTGCAACTAATGCGGCTACGCCGGCAACTGCTGTAGCTGTGTAAGATGTACCAGGTGCTTTCTTTTCAGAGTAATATTTGGTTAGTAAATTTTGAAAAGACTGAAGCATCATTTGTATACTGCTGCTATCTTTTTTTGAATTATTAATATCAAGCTTATGCCAGAATAATTCCTTTTTCAGTTTTTCATCGGCAACTTTTTTTAATAAATTAAATATATTCTTAAACTTATCAAAGTTCATTTTGATTTCTGTAAATACTTTTTTTTCATTACTTTTATAAATAGCAGCAAGGTGATTTAAATTTTCGAAATTATTTAAAGCAGGTATTTGTTTCATATTTTCAAACAATAAATTTAAATTTTTTAGTTGCTCTAAAGTTTGGATAGAATAATCTGCATTTGAAATTTCCAGCAGAGTTTGAACAAATTTGTTGAATATCTCTGCTTCTTCACTCATTTTAGAAGAAGTAAGTAGAAACAATCTTAAAGCTTCAATTGTTGGTTCTGTAATGTAATAACTTGAAATGCTAGACGTTGAAACGGCAATTAGCGCTTCCAATTTTTCATAGGCTAATTCTGCAGTAATATTATGAGTTTTAGCATATTCTTGAACACTTGCGCTGTAGTTTGCTAATCTTGGGTAAACAGATTGATTTGCAAAGGTTTTGCTAGAATTCCAAAATTGTAAAGAAACTTCAACAGTCTTGTTTTTAGCGTAAATTAAGTTTTCCCACAGTCTTGAACTATTTGAACTTGAATTTGTTGCAATAGATACGTTAGATACATTTTTTATAACTTTCGCTGTGTCATTAGAGCTTAAATTTGCAGCTGCTACTTCTGCAGTAGCATTGAGAGTTGAATTTGCAATAAGAGTTGCATAATTGATGACTTGGCTCAATGTGTTATTCACTACTTGTGCAGTGTCATTGAGATTTGAATTTGTAAAAACAACAACTGGTTTATCAGCCAGTGTAATACTTGGCGATTCAAATAAGTCGCAAACTTGTTGAGTTGTGACATTAACTAAGTTTGTAGCAAAGTCAACAATTGGTCTAGTGTAGTTGGCACAAGCCTCAGTGATTGCTAGAACATAGCGATTATCAAAGTAGTAGCCACAATCGATAGATTGATTTTGAGAAGAATTTGTAGGGTTAGACGGAGGAGTTTGTGGAACATTAGAATTAGTTAAAAAATTTCTTAACACAAGTGTCGAAATGACAGTAGCAGCTAGTGCGCCAGTCGCGATTGCAATTTTTGAAGAGTGAGGAGCGATGTTTTGATTAACCCAAGCTTTTGCATGTTGAGTATTTCTTTGTATTGCAGCTCTTGTATTTACAGCCATAGTAGATACGTTATCTTGGATTCTTTGTAATGATGTCATAAAACTTTTTTCCTTTATATAACTAAGGTTTGGAGATAAATTAATTAATTTGTCCATCAATTATACATGAAAATGATCTTTAATAAAAAGTAATAATTTTGTAGTTTCTCTATTTTGAAAATATTTTTAACTGCCAATAATTTATTTAAAATATCCCTTGTTAAAGAGCTTTTTTAAGCCATAAGTAAGAAGCGAGCGCACTCACAGTAAAAGCGAGAGCTGCAAGTTGTTGGCTAATCGATGCTCTACTATGTTGAGTAATCACTTTATTTGAAAGCTGTGTTAGTTGGGTTACTGTTTTGAATTTTGCTTGCTCTGTGATTGTAAACATTTTGCGAACGACCACATTTAAATTATCTAAAGCGGCTGTCGTATCTGATCCTACTAGGATTTGATTTGCTTTTGATATGATTTGACTCAGGGCATTAGCAAGCATATCAAAAGTCGCAGCAGCAAGAGATCTTGTAGTTTCTGTTTGCTCTGTTTGAGCGGCTTTTGTGATGGCTTGCCGATAGTCATAGAAAAGTTTTCTTAGAGCATTTTGCCCGCTTGTATCTAATTGGGTGTATTGAACATGTTCGGGTTTTAAGATATAATCGATCATCTCTACAAGTTTATTTAAGTTAGCAATCAAGCTTATCTGGTGTTTAGATTTTTCAATGCCAATAAGTAATTCCAGGAAATTTTTGTAGGTCTCTGCATTTGGCAAAGAAGGAGTCCAAATTTCTTCAAAACCATCTTGTTCTAGTGTAGAAGTTGACTTTTTTTCTGTGACTGTATGAGAAATTTCATTAAGTGCGGGATAAAAATATTCAGCAGCAAGATAAGTAATAGTGGCGGTAAGAGCGCCAATGCCACCAGAAACTAATACTTCATTTTCCAACATCGAATTTTTTATCTGAGGCTTTTGGATATCATTAAATTCATCAGGATCGATATAGGCGCTGTCATTAAATTTTGGTTTACAATTTTGCAATGACGAGTTTTGTAGATCATTGTTTTTTGATTGATTGAAGTTGTGTTGCGCAGTTGTATTTGCAATAGCTTCACAAGAGGAGAGTGTAGCTAGTCTAAAAAGATAATGGGGTAAAGAGGGGATTTTATGTAGAGTTGAACTGACTATTTGGGCAATTGAAGGCAAGTTTAAGCTTATGCTATTTATTGTCATGAGCTCAAAATTAGCAGGAGGCATCTTGATGGGTAAGATAGTCGTTAAATTTAGCCAATTAAATTGTGAGACACTGCTACAGTGATGATGCAAAGTAATGGGATTGAATGTCTCAACATAGCCAAGAGAGGCTGGTATATTGTTAGAGCTTGATGAGCCAAAATGATTGTTTGAAGATGCGCTGCTTTTAGAAAATAGAGAAATTGAAGATAAAGCGTAGTATGCAACAGTGCTGATCAGTAAAAATGCGGCGCTAGCAGCAGCATATTTTAAGTGAGTATAATCTTGCACAGCAGACAGCTGCTCTCTACTTTTAAAAGTAGGTTTTAAATTCAGCGTTGCATGAGGTGCTGAGCTGTTAATAGAGTAGAAATTTAACAAAACTGGAAATTCCAAATATACCTTACTTTGAGGATCAAATTAATAAAATAATTTAAATAGTATACTCTAGTTTTAGATTATTTAAAAGCCTAGATCGCTTGTTTATAAAAGATAAACTTTAATTGAAATCTTATTGATATTTTTAAAATACCAACGAGGTTATCTTTCTGATGTACTTTCTAGGTTATTGAGCTCTTTTTGGTAGAAATGTAAAAGAATTTTTTGATGAAGAGTCGGAAAGTGAGCTTTAAGCCATAACCCTAGTTTTTCAACCCTGCCGATGACCCAGT
>CAZJSX010000154.1:0-5046 GCA_964548845.1 uncultured bacterium
GGTTATAGCTCAGTTGGTTAGAGCGCGACACTGATAATGTCGAGGTCCCAAGTTCAAGTCTTGGTAACCGCACATTTTCTATATATATTGCTTAGCTGCGTGATATATTCTTGAAATCAAACCAAATTCATTCCTGATACTGTTCTCAGATATATCATCTTGAGTCTGATCGTTTAATTGACCTGTTATGGCTACTTTCTCATATTCGTTAGAATAAAGATTCAACTCTTGGATCTTATTTGCCGTCCATTTCTTCTTCATAATAAAATGTCTGATATGAATCAGCTCATGGGCAAGGGTGATGAAAAAGGGTGATTTTTCAGTTTGATTAATTAGTCCATCCTTACTTTCTAAAAAGACTTCTGACTGCTTATTAAAACTTAAGTGAACTTCAAACCTGGTTTTATCATCCTCTGTGGTTGTCATATTTGCATATGAAGCAATCGGAGCTGGTGAGCATTTCACTTCATAACTGACATATCTAAAAAAAATCAGATTTTTTAAGTAATCAAAAAAATTGGGCTTAAAAACAAAATAGAGCAATTTTCGGCTAGTAGGTCTTGTGAGCAAAACCTTAATTGCTTTCATAACTTCAAGTTTAAATTGAATGGTCCCAGATATTTTTAGAGGTGAATCTTCTGAGATAAGTTCATTATAAAACATAGTTAATTTTTCAAAGTCTGCTTTTAAAATTCCATTGGGCGGCAGGGGGCCTTTATACGTATCGTCAAAAACAATTAGATCTGTAAAAAAGAAAGGGTTATTGGGAGGAATTGCTTGAGTAAAAGGTAGTGGCAATGAGGTGATATCTTTTTCTAAATGCCCTAAGAGAGATTTCCCCTTAATGGGTTTATGTAAAAAGTTTTTAATGCAGTCTGCATTTTTATATGACGAGAAGTTGTCTAAAGAGATTCCATTTTTGAAACAAAATTCAGAGTAAAAAGGACCGTAAGTATAAAGCTTGATAAATTCAGAAATTTTTTCGGCAAGTAAAGTGGGGTGCTCATTGTGGTAGGGATAATAATTATGATTTAATTCTTTTTGCCGAATAATTAAATGCTTGACCTCATGCAATTTTGCTTGAGTCATAGCATATAGCACCTCTTGCTCTGAGGGCATTGCAGGAAAAAACCAATTAATAAGACTTGAGAAAATTTGCATAATTTAAAAAAAAATTTCCAATATTTTACCACATTGGTACAAAATTATAAATAAGTCATTTTCAAAAACTTAATTAATACATTTCCAATTTGACTTTAATGTGAAAATTTTCAAAAAATCAATTGATAATATTTAACCTCTTTGCTAGCTTGCATCCGTTTTATAAAGATTTATTTTGAGTATTAATTCAATTTTGGTTGTATTTTGAAAATACACAATCACTATAACGACAGGAAGGCTTAAGAGGGGTTCATTAAAGATGCTTAGAGTTTCAAATTCAAATATTTACACAAGTTATAGCCAGCACCGAGATATTGTTAACTCTGAATTAAAACGGAGTTTAGAGAAATTAATTGTGAGATGTGAAAATGAGCTAGAAAACCATCTCAATGAATTAAAAGATTGGTTTGACAATCAAGATTGCAAAGACGGAATTAAAAGTATCCTTTTAACAAAAAACTGGTCTGAATTTGAGACAGTTTGGGATGGGGTGAGAGCTCTATTGAAGCATCTGGATCAGGAACTAGATTTAAGAGTCAAAAAGGCCGATTTGGAGTTATTAATCCAAGACTTGCGGCAACTTCAAAATATTTTTAACTAATTTACTACAACTAGGTTGATATAATTTTAAGTCTTTAAACTTGAGTTAAAGGGGCCCTTAAGATTATGATATTGCACATGAGTACACATAAATTCGAATCCCATAAATTAGAAGACATTAACAAGCATATCGATGATGAAACATTTTTCATCTTTGATATTGATCATACCCTAATTGAACCTGTCCAAATTATTGGCAGCACTCATTGGGAAAAGTATGTCGCTAAAAAATTAGTCTCCCAGGGCTTTTCGCAGCACGAAGCGATGGTGAGAGCGTTTCATTTATGGAGATCTATTCAACATATTACTGCTGTCAAAATTGTTGAAGAGGGTATTTTTGAGCTTTTGCAAACTCTAGAGCAGATGAAAATTTTGACACTAGGTTTAACAGCTAGAGATGGCACTTTATCTAATTTGACATTTGAGCAATTAGCTTCAGTGAAGTTGGATAAGGCATTTTCGATGATCAAACCATGCCAAGACCTACCTTCAATTTATCCATGTCGTTATAGCAAGGGAGCGGTCTTTTGTGGATTTAATAAAAAAGACAAAGCTTTAGAGCTTTTCTTAGATCAAATTGACTTTATGCCTAAAAAAATTGTCTATATCGATGATCAGGTCAGCCATATTGATGAGCTGGAACACTTTTCAAAAGCAAAGGGGATCAAGTATGTCGGCATGAAGTATAGCGCTTCTGGCGATCACCGCTTTGACCCGAAAATTGCAGATGTACAAGAGAAGCATCTTCCTAAATTAATCAGCGACCGTGAAGCTCGAGAATTTTTAGAAACTTAATGTCAAAACACAATATTGAAAATAAGCATTTGGTGATGGGCTGCCATAGCCTTGAAGAGGTGCTTAAACATTCCCCTCAAAGATTAATCAAAGTCTTTCATTTACCGTTAAATAACAAAACTCAAGCTAGAAAAAGTCAGCTCATTGCAAAGTTGCGCAAGCTTAAAAAAGAGATGCACGAGTGTTCAAAAGGGGAGCTAGATCAACTTTGCGGTTCTACTTCTCATCAGGGTATTGCTGCTATTTTGAAAGAAAAAGTGGGCTTTGATGTAAAAACATTCCTAAAAGAAGAGAAAACTTCATTAATTGTTGTCTTAGACAGCATTTTTGACCCACATAATGTCGGAGCTATTTTAAGAGCTTGTGAGTGTTTTGGAGTAGACTTAGTTGTTTGGTCAAAAAATCGGGGAGCACAGCTTACCCCAGTTGTGACAAAAACAAGCTCTTCAGCAACAGAGTTTGTCAATATTCAGATGGTTGCCAATCTATCTACGGCTTTGGACCAATACAAAGAGGCAGGATTTTCGATTATTGGAGCGCAGTTAAATGAGACTAGTGAAAGCTTATTTAAATTTGAATTCCCCAAAAAGTCTGTTTTAATATTAGGTTCTGAAGGTGAAGGGATACGTCCTTTATTGAAGAGCAAGCTTGACTATTCGATCGCCATCCCGCTTTTTGGGAAAATCGATTCTTTAAATGTTTCACAAGCAGCAGCAGTTTGCTTAGGGTTTTGGCGCAGTCAAAATCTGTAATCACACAAGCTTTTCGCGAGGGGTGATTTTTACTTTTACAATTTGCCGTTCAGTTGTCTTTAAAACTTCTAGGTCAGCATCGTCTAGGCTTACTTTTAGATGTTCAACTGGAATACTTCCTGCTCTATGAATGATATAGCCGCCAATGGTGTCGTAATCGCCAATTTTGGGGATTTTAACATGGCACTTCTGTTCAATTTCATAAAGGCTTGTTCGCCCGTCAACAATCCAAGAGTTTTGCTGTTGAACAAATAGGGAAGACTCTTCATCGTCATATTCATCGGCAATTTCACCAACAATTTCTTCTAAAAGATCTTCGATAGTAATGACCCCTTCCACTGATCCAAATTCATCAACAACTAAGGCTAGGTGTTGTTGTTTTTGTAGAAATTCTTGCAATAGATGCGAAATTTTTCTCGTCTCTGGGGTATATAAGGCTGTAGTCACTAAGCTTTCGATGGACTGATCGAGTTTGTTGTAATCTTGATTTTCAACAGCACTGAGATAAATTTCAAAGACATCCTTATAAAGTAAAACCCCAACCACTTTATCGAGAGAGTTTTTATAGACGGGGATACGACTATAGTTTTCTGTCATTAAGGTCTTTGCGGCTTCTTTGATTGTTGTAGAAACAGGTAGTGCAAAAACGCTCATACGAGGGACCATCACTTCTCGGACGATGCGCTGTTTAAATTTCAGAATAGCTTCAATCAACACGCGATCATTAGGCTCTAAATTTTTATCGGGAAGAGTCTCTTGAATGAGGTCGTAAATTTTCTCTTTAATGTTTTTTTGATGCTCTTGACTTGAAGCGTATTTAGTATGGCTATAGTCGGCCACTTTCAAAAACAGATAAATAAAAGGGTAGATAGCAATTAGATAAAAAGAGGTAAAAAAGGCGCCGCTAAAAAACACCTTCTTGGATTGCTTCAAATTTAAAAGGCGTGGCCAAAAGTCGCTGATTAAGATAAAGAGCAGTAGTAATGCAAATATAATAAATCCAAGAGGGCCCCAGTGAACTCCTCTTTGGTATAGAGCAAAAATGATCACAAAATTGGAAAGCCCTAGCGCAAAGCGGGCAATATTTTTTGCAAAAACACAGCTAGTGAATAGACCGTTAAAGTATTTTTGTCCAAAAATAGAGTTATAGAAGCTTTGGTAGAAAAAAAACCAGCTGAGCTCTTGCATATACTTTTTAGCTTCATGCTTATGGGTATTGCGGAAAATTTGAGTGAGCAAGCACAGAAAATAGACTTGCATTATGAAGAACAATGAAAGGATGATGCCTGTAATCAACAAGGGGGTAAACCTATTATTGAGAAATCAATTTTTTATTTAACAATAGATAATCCATAACGTCTTTCTCAGCAAGACGCATTTTTTTTTCATCTTCTGGCTCGATATCATCAAAACCAATCAAATGCAAAATTCCATGTATTAAATATAAGGTGATTTCTTGATAAAGATTTCCGTTATGCTTTTGGGCATACGTTTGTGCTACTTGTGGACAAACATATATTTCGCCGAGATAGCAATTTAAAGTACCTGGCTCATCTACTTGAATGGAGATGCAGTCTGTTAAAGTGGGGTCGTTAAAGTGAAGCTTGTGTAGCTTACAGATGGTCTTCTCATCGACAAAGTAGACCGATAAGTCATCACAAATAATATTGAGATGAGACATGACAGCGCTGACGCAATCATCAACGCTTGCGGTGTTAATAGGTATCGACGATTGAAG
>CAZJSX010000155.1:0-5016 GCA_964548845.1 uncultured bacterium
GAGAGTTTTTTCGATCTTAATGGTGAAGATCATCCCGCTCTCTTTATTATCATGCCTAGTGGGGATCATTGGAAGCTTCGAGGCATTCCTCCAACTTATGAAGAAAAGATTAAAGTGCGCCAGTTACTTCCTAAAAAATGGGAAGGGCTGTTAGAAGAAGAGCTTAAAAAAATATCGGGGATAGAAGGTGCTGTTTTTTGTCATAAAGGACGCTTCATCTCAGTTTGGAAAACTAAAGCCGATGCGCTTAAAGCACTAGAACAAGTTAAAAAAGAACATTCTCATGACTAGTATTTTTTCAAAAATCATTCAAGGTCAAATTCCCTGTACTAAAATTTTTGAAAATCAGCACGTGATTGCTTTTAATGATATTGCTCCGCAAGCTCCCGTTCATGTCCTGATTGTTCCTAAAAAAGAGATAGCAAAACTTCAAGATTTAGAAGAGAGCGATCTTTACCTTTTGTCAGAAGTGGTGAAAGCTGCTCAGATTATTGCGGAAAAGCTAGGGGTTGAAGAGGGGTATCGGCTTATTACTAACAATGGCAAAGAGGCTGGGCAAACTGTGTTTCATTTACACTTTCATCTGCTTGCAGGTAAGCCTTTAAGTGATAGGCTTGGCTGATGACTTTAGACATTGCGCTGATTCTGATTGACGTTCAAGAAAAGTTAATGGCTAAGATGCATGGTAAAGAGGATTTGACTAAAGTTTTAATCCAAACTATTAAAGCTTTTCAAATCCTTGAGATACCGATTATCGTAACCGAGCAGTATCCACAGGGGCTAGGTCGAACTATTCCAGAGGTGCATAGTATACTTAATCCTAAAACTTTAATTTTCGACAAAGAGTCTTTTTCTGTATGCAAAGAGGGTAGAGTTTCTGCAAAAATTAAAGAGCTTAACCCCAAAAATTGGGTCTTAATTGGTGTTGAAGCGCATGTTTGTGTTTTACAAACAGCTTTTGATTTTTGCTCAGAGTCAAAAAAAGTAACAATCCTTCAAGACGGGATAGCTTCTCGAAGTTTAGAGCACAAACAGAGTGCTTTGAAAGAGATGGAGAAAAAAAACTGCAGAATTACTTGCTTAGAAACCCTGTTATTTGAATTATTAGGAAATGCTAAACATCCAAAATTTAAAGAAATCTCTCAGCTCTTGCGTTAAAATGACCTGGCTGGCTTTTTTGCCAGGGCTTCTAGTTGCACAAGAGCACGATCCAAGATTAGAAAAAAAAGAGCGAGATCAAATTGCTTATCATTTGCTAATTCGCAATGATACAGAGGCTGTGAAACAGGCTGCTGCTGCTTACAAACAATTTCCCCATTCTTTAAAGATCAGAAAACTTTATTTAGAGTCCTTAGCTTGCTTAGGGGATGAGCGCCAGCTTCTTAAAACCTGGCAGCAATTAGCTAGAGATTTCCCAGATCAAAAATATGAGAGTGAAGTTTTAGAGAGCGTTGTCAAAGGGGTTCTTCATCATGCCTCGCTTTCAGAAGCTTACTCTACTCGTCACTGTAGATTATCGGTAGTGGATGCTTTCTCAGATGCCAATTCAGTTGAATTTTTAAGAGAAGCTCTTTTAGACCAAGATTTTGTAGTTAGAGAAATGGCTTTAGATGCTTGCTTGAAATTTGGCGATGAAAAGCTACTTGATGTAGTTATAGAGTTATTAAAAGGTGAGAAAGTAGCATCAGTTAGAAAAAAAGCGATCGAAGTATTATTACGCATCAAGGGTCAAGAGATGACCCCCTTAGTAGAAAAAATATTTGCTGAATCTAATTTAGCATATGGCGATAGGCTCTTTTTATTGATTACATGGATTCAAGATAAAAAGAGCATCACTAGACAAGAGCTTGAAAAACTGGCCAAAAGTCCCCATGCAGTTGAAAGACTTCTTGCTTGCCTAGCATTTAAATATTTTGACTTAGCTCAAAACTACGACCTTGTCAAAGAACTGCTTTTTGATCCGATTGTCGATGTTCGATACTATGCGCTAATGACTGTGGGTGTTGAAAAGATAAGTCAGATTAATAATGAGTCGATGGTTGATATTTTAAGTTCACAGCTTAAAGACCCAAATCCAGAAATTGCCATGCTCGCTTGTTGGGCACTGATGCTCCAAAAAGTAGATGGAATGGAAAACCAATTTCGTCCTTTTTTATTCCATTCAGACCAAAAAATCAGATTGCAAGCCAGCTCTCTAATTGGGTATTCATTGCCCTATACTCATGATTTGGCGCTGGAGTTCTTTAATACCCACACAGATCCTTTTGTCCGCCTCAATTTATCACTTTATCTCTTATTACATAGAGAAGAAGTTCCCCAGTGTTGCGATCAAATTTATGCTTTCGTTAAAAGCCAATCCAGCTGCCAATTTAAAGAGAGCTTCCCTTATCCTTTGCAAACGATTTGGCCGACAGCTCTTTTAAATGATCAAGAGCGCCATGCCAACTATACTCCTAGCTGTTTTCAGCAAGAAATTGTTCAGTTTTGCCTTTTGAATACTTTGGCCATTGTTGAGGATGATCGGGCACTTGGCGCTATTTCTAACTTTTTAGATACCCATCATTCAAGTATCGCCTTAGCCTCCATTAGCCAATTTGGCCAAGCTGGCAGTAGTGAGGTTACTCATTTAATCAGCTCTTTTTTAAATCATCCCGATTTAAATAAAAGGGTGCAAGCAGCCTCTCTTTTAGCCTTATTAAAGGAAGATCTCAAGGCTTTAGAGGTTCTCTATCAAGCTTATCCTGATGCAGATAGAAGATTAAAAGAGATGATTATTACAGTTATTGGAAAAGCTGCTGCCAAAGAGTCTATCCCCTTTTTAATGGATACTCTTTACCAACCCTCACAATCGATGCGCATTTTAGTGGTTTCATCGCTTATGCAATGCATCCGCAGCTAATTTGCTAACCCATTTATTTTAAAACAATAAGATTTACCCTTGCATTTTGTCGCTCTGCGAACTATTTAGAAAGTTTGTAGTGAAATATTAAAGCCATTTTTCAAATGGTATGACTTAAGAAGGGGAGAGCATAAAGTATGGGTAAAGGAATCATTATGATTACAGGATGTAGTGGGCGTATTGGAACGCGCGCTATTGAAAGATTTTCTAAAGAGTACCAAGTGGTTGGTTTTGATATCGTTCCACCTAAAGGTCACTACGACAATTTCCATTTTATAAAAATGGACTTATCTTCTGAAGAAAATATCGCTCAAGGGTTTAAGGAAGCTAAGAGCCGCTTTGGTGACCATGTCGCCTCAATGGTTCACTTAGCTGCTTACTATAACTTCACAGGAGGCGGACGCGACCTTTATGATAAAATTACTGTAAGAGGTAGTGAGCGTATTCTCCACCACCTCCAAGAGTTTAATTGTGAGCAGTTTATTTTCTCAAGTACTCAACTATTGATGGCAACTTGTAAGGTAGGTGAAAAAATTAATGAAGATTCTCCAGTTGATGCCACTTGGGACTATCCGATATCAAAAATAAAAACAGAAAAAATTATCCACACTAAAAGAGGAAATATCCCCGTTGTCATTTTAAGGATAGTGGGCTGCTATGACGATCAGTGTCATTCGATTCCTATTTCTAACCAAATTCAACGTATTTTTGAAAACCAACTTCAAAGTAAAGTGTTTCCGGGCAATTTAAAGCACGGCGCCCCTTTTATGCATTTGGAAGATTTGACAGATGCTCTTGAATTAACAGTTCAAAAAAGAAAAGACCTTCCACCTGATTTAACACTTTTACTTGGTGAAGATCGCACTTTAAGCACAGATCAATTACAGCGCTTGATCTCTAAATGCTGTAATGGCAAAGAGATGACAACTCTTAGAATTCCAAAATTTGTTGCTAAAATCGGAGCTTGGATGCTCTGGAAATTACCAGGTATGCCAGAGACTTTCGTCAGACCTTGGATGATCGATCTTGCAGATTGTAACTGGACTTTGGATATCACTAGAGCTAAAAAATATTTAGGATGGAAGCCTAAAAAATTTGTGGGAGATGTGATCCCAGAGATGATTGGAGATCTCAAAAGAGATCCTATTAAGTGGTATCAAGTCAATAACTTGAAAATGCCACCGTCAATTGAAAAAAAATATAAGAAAAAATAGGCACGTACATGGCTCATTATTCACAAGGCGATCATAAGCAAATTTGTCAGCATCATGAAAAAATTATATGGAGTCGATTTGCTCTTCTCTTTTTAGGAGCGTGGCTTTTTTTCACCCCTCTTACTTTTGGATATTATGCTCAAAGTAAGATGGTCATGCATAATGATATGCTTTGTGGTCTTTTGATCTTTATATTTGCCTTTTTTGCTTTTTCTCCGACGAGCAAGTTTTTCCCGTATTTGATTGCGATCATTGGAATTTGGCTTAATTTTGCTCCCCTTGTTTTCTGGGCGCCAACTTCAACGATGTATCTCAATGATACTTTGGTTGGATCCTTGGTTATTGCCTTTTCCATATTAATCCCTCAAATTCCTGGTGAATCACTTTACCAAGGTGTTGCGATTCCTAAAGGATGGGATTATAACCCTTCATCATGGCCACAAAGATTACCAACGATGATCTTAGCTGTGATTAGCTGGTTTTTTGCCCGCTACATGGCAGCTTATCAATTAGGGTATATTGATCAGATGTGGGATCCGTTTTTTGGTGACCAAGGAACTATTAAAGTAATTACTTCGGATTTATCCAAGTCTTTCCCTATTTCAGATGCTGGTATGGGAGCAATGGCCTATTGCTTAGAGTTTTTGCTCGGAGCTAAAGGGGGAGTTAGACGCTGGTACACCATGCCGTGGCTTGTTGTTTGCTTTGGTATCTTAGTTGTTCCACTTGGTGTGGTTAGTATTTTACTTGTTTGCTCACAACCTATCATTGTGGGGCACTGGTGCACGTGGTGTCTAGCTGCGGCTACTTGTTGTATGTTTATGATTACTTTTGCAGTGAACGAAGTGATTGCGGTTGGACAATATATTCACTCTGAATGCAAAAGTGGAAGAGGCTGGTGGG
>CAZJSX010000156.1:0-4900 GCA_964548845.1 uncultured bacterium
TCAGTAGACATTCCATCGAGGCAAACAACAAGTCGTATGACTCAGATGGTTGATGCTCTTATGCGTTCAGCCATAGGACAAGGACCAGGATCTATGGCAGCAGCGCATGCTGCCATGATACAAGATTATATCAATGACTCAGCAAATCAGCTGCCTCCTCAATTGGCCCATGATCTCTTAGAGAAATTTGGTCATCATATTCAGGTAACGGAGCAACATGCCATAATTCAAAGAAAGTGCTTAGGGCATCGTATTGTTGATGATGTCAAAGTAGAAGATAAACATAAGCGTAAGAGAGCGCGCCAAGAGGCAGATAAAACGCACGCCAAGTATGATCATGATCGCAATTACACTCATGTTGTCACAAGTACAAAAGGTTTAGAGAAGAAAGGGGATAAGTTCTACTATAGTGTCGATGCTTATCATCAGGATGGTCATGCTGAATGTGATAAGTATGAGATGAAAGTATTATATCAAGAAAAAGGTGAAAATCTACAAAGTCTTCTTCACCAATTTGATAATGATTTACTAGCTCAAGGGTTAAACCCGGCTGAAGAATGGGATAAAATTGGAGGTTTTAAATTTAAATCCACAATTCCATCATCACTTGATCCAGCGTTATCACATATGCTTTTAGAAGATCCTAGTGCATTTCAAGCGCTACAAAAGGTATCTCAAACTCTTGAAGAATACTGTAAGCCCATTATCGACTCAGGAAGTTATTCAGAATATCCTACTTTTGGTGAAACTTTAAAGCAGCTTGCTTTCGGTGCTAAACAGTTAACGCCTCGTGAAGCAGAGCATTTTCTAGAGCAAGTTTGTCAAAGTGCTCAAACAACGGATTATGTTTACAAAGATGTAAAAACTTGTTTAGGTCATGCAGATTACTACGGTTATTGCTCTGATCTTAAAGGGATAAAAGATAAATCTAAAAACGCACTTAAAGATTATAAGAAAAAAAAGGAACTGCAAAATTATTCTACAGAAGCCTATGAGATTTTTGAAGGGCATGCTGCAGATAAATATCGAATGTATGTGCACTATCAGCACGTTGATAATCATGAACCCTGTCGAAAGTATTTCATGCAAGAAGTTGCAGAAGCAGTAACTCATTCCGCTATATCTGATTTAGAAGTGCTCAAACAAAAAATTAGTGCTCAACCCAAAGTAAATGTTGCGGATGAACTTAAAAAGATTGTGCAAACTGCTTTAGGGCTGCCACAAGATATTAAAAAATTGGGTCACAATGTTTTACAAAAAGTAGTTCAAAAGTGTAATCAAGTGAGTCAGGTTCTTGATCAGCACAGTATGTATGTCAATGGTCAGTCTTCTAATTTAATTGGAACTTATACCATGCATCCAGCAATCGAGATGCCCTCTTTTCTTAGAACAATAGGACAAGCTAAACCCATTTATCAGAAAGTAAAGACAGCTTCGATTAATGCACTTCAAAGCCCTCAATGTTTAGGTATGTTACAAGCCTTTGGTGGTATAGCTGAAATAGGAGCCGGGGTTGCAACTACTTACGGGACTGGTGGATTTGCAGCTCCTATTGGGATGACACTATGTGCCCATGGAGCTGATCATTTTTACACCGGGATGAAAACTTTTATTGGTGACAAACATCACCATACAGCAACATCACAACTTTTAAGATCAACAGGGATGTCTTGTGAAACCGCAGGTTATATTGATATGGGATTGGGAATGGTTAATGTTGGTTTAGCAACTGCTTTTTCAAATCAAATAGTCACATTCAACAAATTTAACCAAGTTATTCTAAACAGCCCTATAAAAGGGGGGGCTTATAACTATGTGGGCTTTGAAAAATATAAAACTATCTTAAGAACGCGGATGGAAAAACCATATGTTATTGATCCAACACTTCAAAGATTAGTAGACTTTAATTATAGACCAGAAGCTGGTATTGGTAGTGGAAGTACTGCAGCAGCAATCAGGCATGAATCAGCAACTGGAAAAAAAATATTTGAGAAATTGCATACTCAAAAAGGAAGAGATATGATTACTGCTTTTGAAAAATGGCTAAAAAATAACCCTACTGCCAGCCCCGGAGACCGAGCTGCTGCAGAAAATATCATTAAAGATTTGTCTAATGCTTTAGGAGAGTAAAATGAAAATAGTAACAAGTATATGTTGTATAGATTTAATAAAAGAAAAATTCCCACAATTGCTTCCTTACTGGGAGGCTTATGTTGCAGATTTTGGTTCAGATTTGGGACTACATATACAAATGATTCCTTTTGGAGATTATGCAATAGATATTATAAAAACTAATAATGATGTAGAAATAAAAAAAATCTTTGATTTTGTAGAATTTCTAATTTGTAATGGTGAAGAAGAAGTGCAAAACGCAATTACAACATCATTTTTAGAGTATTTAATGAGTAAAGATCCTAATGAAATCCAATTTAGCAAATTTGTGAAATATCTTGGGAAAAATACAATTAGTTACTGTAGGGCTTGGGATGAGTTTACCAATATAAAAACTGAAGGTTTATGGGATAATGATATTAAATAAAAAGAGTTAAAAATGGCAACAATGATAGAAACAAATTGGAACGAGTTATGGCCAATAGTAAATATAATGAATGAAGTATGTCATGGAATCAAAATCCATGACATGGATCAAGCAATTGGCTATAAATATGAAATAATAGTTAAATAGATGAAAAAAATATCTAACTATGAATTAGAAGAAGAAAAAATAGAAATCAAAATTATGATCGAGCTTAGTTGTACCGAAAAAGATATTTTAAGAAACTCTTTCCACGAAGTGGCAAAAGAAATTGAAGAGTGAGAGTTTCAAACTAGAATCGGCGTTTCATTAGAAAAAGAAAAAGCGACTGTGAACAAACTAACTGCATAGATTAAATGTAATCGAATCGGTCAAATCGGTGATAAGTATTAGGGTATTTGTCGCTTTAATGGAGATGCCCTCTTTTCTTGGAATAATCGAACAAGCTAAACCTGATTATCAAAAAGTAAAGACAGCTTCGATTAATGCACTTCAGAATTCACAGTTTTTAGGCACTTTGCAAGCCTTTAGTTGTATATTGAAAATATGAGAGCTTGTTTAGCAGCTACTTATGGTACTGCTGGAGTAGCGGCTTCAATTGGAATGACTCTGTGCGTTCATGGAGCTGATCATTTTTAAACTGGGATGAAATGACAGATATGATAGATTTAATAAAAGAAAAATTTCCACAATTGCTTCCTTATTGGGAGGCTCATGTTACAGATTTTGGTTCAGATCTGGGACTACATACACAGATGATTCCTTTTGGACATTGTGCAATAGATGTTATAAAACTGACCTTGCCCGTTGATTCAGACCATTAAAAACTAGAATTGACGCTATGTATTTTTTGATTTTAAGAGCCAGTAAAAAGTATTTGGCATAGATGGGATTTGCATTTCTTTACAAATCTCAAAATTTGTAGATTTAAGCATTTGGATCGTTTCTTCATAATTTCTAGTTTTAATTCCTTGAAGTCCATGAACATAGTCAAATCCTGGCATAAAAGATTTGATTTTTTCAGAAGGTGAAACAACGTCAACATAAAAAAAGTATTTTAAGTTAGGAAAACATTTTAATGTTGTGTTGATAATTTTAATACAGTACGCAGCAGGGTTAATGTCATGCATCACGTGGCACTGCATCACTGCTTCAACTTCAAAATCGATTTCTTTAATTAAAGTGATATTTTCTTGCAAAATTGTAATTCGTTTATTATTTGCAGTACTTTTCTTAGCGATTTTAATTGCGTTAGGGTCAAGATCAATACCCAACCCATCTAAATTTAACAATTGGCATATTTTTACTAAATGGACAGCTGAGCCGCATCCAAAATCACAAATTTTATTTTTAATTTTAAGTTCTTTCATCTCCTTAACAAGGATAGGTATAACCGTGTTTTCGCTAAACTGTATTGATGCATCTGCTATTGCAGCTCCATTTAAAAGTTTTTGAGGGTTAAAGATTTTCCCTTTAACAATTTTAGTTTGCATTGCCATGAGAGGGCCGTAGCCCTCAAATAGCATCTTAATAAGTCCTATTTGTTCTACAATTTCGTCCCCGAAACTAGTTAAGTAATACTTAAGATTTTCTCTTTTAACTATATGCAGTTTCTCTAAAGACAGTAGAGCTGATTGAATTGCTAATGAGGATTTAAGAAGAGGATTTAAGCTGAGGCCATTTTTAGACTTAAGGTCTTCAATTAAACCCAAAGAATTGATAAGGGTTATGCAGTTACAAGCTATACCAGAGGCAATAAAGTTTAAAACTGATTTTTTCACTTAAATCAAAACTTAAGGTTGAGTATTTATAATACTTATAATGCTACAAAAAATATTAACAGTAAAGAGTTAATGGCCTAATTCAGCTACGCTTGATTATGGTTTAAATTATTTATAGTGAGTCGATTATGTTATTTTTCATAAAACTATCTTTAATTTTTTTTTATAATTGCTCTTTTTAAGATCGCTTTTGACAAGAATCATTGATATTAATTGAAAATCCAGAAGCGGCCGGGCTAGATAATATATTAAGTTGTTAAATATTAGGTTATTGCAAATAGTCTAGTGTTTAAAATATATACTTTTCTGCTAGTTCTTTTTTAAACAAACTTAAATCTTTTATTTTAAATTATTTAGATAATTTAAAAAGTAATCGAACAAAATTAAGTTATTTTTTAGTAATATTTATATATTCTTAACATTAGTTTTATACTATCCTTAAAGGATAAGGGTAACAAAAAGGTGGAAATATGAAAACATTGCTAGAAGCAAATATTACACATTCTGAAGCGCTTTTAGAATTTTCTGAATTAATTGAAGATAAAAAGCAAAAAATCATTACCTCGACACCCGATAAAAAGCA
>CAZJSX010000157.1:0-4876 GCA_964548845.1 uncultured bacterium
GTCGCTTTCAAGTTGTCCCATATTAATCCCCATATTTCAAGTGGCCAGATATTATGTTATTTTTTGTTTTTAAAAAAAGAGATAAAAAAGATTAGTGAAATAAATAGGGCTCTTATGGGCAGAAGAAAAAAAGAGAGGTCTTTAGATTCAAGACCTCTCTTTCAAAGGAAGTTACCATTCTAAGTTGGCAGCAGACTGGTATTCTGTCACTCTTGTTTCAAAAAAGTTTTTTTCTTTAGATAAGTCAATAGTTTCACTCATCCAAGGGAAAGGGGTTTTAGAATTATACAGTTTTGCAAAACCAATTCTTTCAACTCTTCGATCGGCAATATACTGAACATAATCTTCAAACATCTCAGCAGTTAGCCCTAGAATTCCTTGAGGGAGGCAATCTTTAGCATAAAGAATTTCTAAACGAACGGCTTCTTTAATGAGATCTAAGACTTCATTTTGGAATTCATTGGTCCAGAGCTCTGGATTTTCTGCTTTGATTCCATTAATGAGATCGATACCAAAATTGAGATGGACTGTTTCATCTCTTAGGATAAATTGGAATTGCTCTCCAATTCCTGTCATTTTATTTTGGCGATGCATCGATAAGATCATAGCAAAACCGCTATAAAAGAAGATCCCTTCCATAATGATGTAGTAGCCAATTAAGTTTTTCAAAAACTTTTGTGCCCCTTCAAAAGTTTTAGTAGTAAAATCTTCAGCTAAAAGATCTTCTGTCAATTTCATTTCAAAGACATCTTTGCCATGGATTGTATTGACTTCATTGTACATGTTGAAGATCTCTTTTTCATCTAAGGCTAAAGAGTCGACAATATATAAAAAAGTGTGAGTGTGAATCGCTTCTTCAAAAGCTTGTCTTAAAAGAAATTGGCGAGCTTCAGCATTCGTGATATGTTTGTAGATAGCCAATACTAAGTTGTTGGCAACTAGACTCTCTGCCGTACTAAAGAAACCTAGGTTGCGGATAATCAACCTGCGCTCTCCTTCCGAGAGGTTTTTAGATTTCCAAGTCTCGATATCTTTTCCCATCGGTACTTCTGTAGGCATCCAATGGTTCGCACAACCGTTGATGTAATGCTCCCAAGCCCACTTGTATTTAATGGGCATGAGTTGGTTGACATCAACTGTTTTACAATTAATTAAATATTTTTCAGTTGTTTTTTCTTTAACTCTTTCTATTGTTGTCATGATCCTATTCTCCAATTATTAAATTATTGACAGCTCTCGCACCCTTCAGCCAAATTACATGCCACCGGCTTTGTCGGAGCAGGTCTTTGAACCTGTATGTTTGCCGATGCCGATGCATTTTTCATCCACTTTGGTTGCAGTCCTCTTTTATTGATGTCCGTTGAGGACTTTTCAATTTGAGTCGCTCCTAAAGTGCGCATATAATAGCAGGTTTTTAATCCTTTTCTCCAGGCCAACATGTACATGTTGTGAATTTTTTTGCCACTTGGCTCACTTAAATAAAGGTTTAAAGATTGTCCCATATCAATCCACTTTTGACGACGGCTAGCACATTCAATCAGCCACTCAGGTTCTATTTCAAAAGCAGTTAAGAACACTTTCTTGATATCTTCTGGGATTCTTTCAATCTCAGCTAAATTACCGTCGAAGTATTTTAAATCATCAATCATCTCATCATCCCAAAGATTTCGCTCTTTGAGTTTATCGATCAGATAAGGATTGATCACTGTAAATTCACCAGAGAGGTTTGACTTTACAAAGAGTTGTTTATAAGTTGGCTCAATACAAGGAGTGACGTTTGCAATATTAGCAATCGTTGCAGTTGGAGCAATAGCCATTGTGTTACTATTTCTCATCCCTTGTGCTTTTACTTTTTTGCGCAAAGTATCCCAATCAAGGCGAGTAGTTGTATCGACATCGATATGTTCTTTGCGTGTTTCAATCAACATCTTTAAAGAGTCAATTGGTAAGACACCTCGATCCCATTTTGAACCTTTATAAGATTCATAAGATCCTTTTTCTTTTGCTAAGTCAGAAGAAGCGCTGATGGCATAGTAAGAGATAAACTCCATGCTTTCATCAGAAAATTGGACAGCTTGATGGCTAGCATGGCTGCAATTCATCATATAGAGGCAATCTTGAAAGCCCATAACTCCCAACCCGATGGGGCGATGTTTTAAGTTTGAATTTCTAGCTTCTGGAATCGGGTAGAAATTAATGTCGATGACGTTATCGAGCATTCTAATAGTTGTCTCAATTGTTTTTTGTAAAAGTTCGTAATTAAGCCCTTTAGCAGTCATGTGTGCTGCTAAGTTAATGGAGGCTAAATTACAGACAGCTGTTTCTGTTTTAGAAGTATTGAGTAAAATCTCTGTGCACAAGTTTGAAGAGTGAACCACTCCAACGTGATCTTGTGGAGAGCGAATGTTAGAAGGGTCTTTAAAAGTAATCCAAGGATGGCCTGTTTCAAAGAGCATTGAGAGCATTCTTCTCCAAAGAGCAGTAGCTTCAACTTCTTTAAACAATTTGATTTTTCCATCTTGAACTTTTTTCTCATACTCTACATATTTTTTTTCAAAAGCTTCCCCATATAAATCATGTAAATCAGGAACGTCAGTTGGGCTAAATAAAGTCCACTTGCCTTCGCTTAATACTCTTTTAATGAATAGATCTGGAATCCAGTTAGCTGTGTTAATATCGTGTGTGCGACGTCTTTCATCACCCGTGTTTTTGCGCAATTCAATAAAGTCTTCGATATCTAAGTGCCAAGTTTCTAGGTAGACGCATGCGGCTCCTTTTCTTTTGCCACCTTGGTTTACTGCAACAGCCGTGTCGTTGACAATTTTTAAGAATGGGATAACCCCTTGGCTTTGACCGTTAGTCCCTTTAATGGTGGAACCTGTTGCCCGAATAGGGGTCCAATCATTTCCAATGCCGCCTGCCCATTTAGAGAGTTGAGCATCATCTGCAATAATTTTGAAAATGCCATGTAAGTCATCTTCTACGGTAGAGAGATAGCAAGAGCTTAATTGGGAGTGTTTAGTTCCAGAGTTAAACAGAGTTGGTGTTGAAGAGAGAGCATAAAACTGTGACATGTTATGGTAAAACTCAATAGCTCTTTGAGTTTTTTGCTCTTTTTCATTGAGCGCAAGTCCCATAGCGACTCTCATCCAAAATATTTGTGGTGTTTCTAAGCGCTTTTGATCTTTGTGAATAAAATAGCGATCATAAAGAGTTTGCAAACCCAAATAAGAGAAATTGAGGTCGCGATTTAAAACAATAGCATCAGCTAGAGCTTCTAGATCAAAATCAATTAATTTTGAGTTGAGTCTAGAATCTTTTTGAGTGCATGACTTGATATATTGGATAAAATATTCGCGATGCTTTTTATTTAAGTCTTTACTACTTCCCGGCAGTGCAAGAGTCTCTTTATAGAGAGCATCCAATAAGATTCTGGCGGCAACCAGAGCATAATTGTTATCGACTTCAATTTTTTCTTTAACAGCTAAAATGGCTGCAGCATAAGTTTCTTTTTCTGTAATCCCTTGGAAAGTTAAAGAGCTGGCTTTTGCAATTAATGGGGTTTTATCTAGTTGAAAGCCTTGAGTGGCATAGCTAAAAATTTCTTCTAAGAAAGTAGAGACGACAAATGTTTTTTGTTGAACAGATGGAGTTGGGATGACCTCTTCTGCAAGTAGACTAGCTTTAGATTTTTCTTCGTGGGTGTGATCTAGTATGAGATATTTAGCAACTTTAAAATAACCATAAGCCATCAACTCATTTTCAATTTCTTCCTGGATATCTTCGGTAGAAATAGGCTCGCCTGCGCTATGCTCGACTAAGTTTGTAATAATATTTTTTGTTAATTCATTAACAGTTTCAAAGATGTCAGGAGGAGTAGACCCTTCAATTTGCAAAGCCCCTCTAAATGCTTTTTCAACAGTCGATCCAATTTTAATAGGGTTAAAGCGCACTAAGGATTTTTGATCTGCTCTTAAAACTTGAGGGTAGATCTCTTTATGAGCTCGCAGCTGCTTATGTAGGTCTCTATAAAGAATAAAGTCTCTAGCAACTGTATGGTGTCCTGCTTCCATTAATTTTTTTTCAACGATATCTTGAATCCCTTCTACAGTTAAGGATCTTCCTTTTTTAGAGAGGTGTTCTAACTCTTCAACGACAATTTGGGTCACATCAATAACGATGCTTTTTAGCTCTTTAGAGAGCTCTTCACTCTTTTCTTTTTTATAAGTATCGCGAACAGCAGCTTCCAGAGCGTTCGAAATTCGATCCACTTGAAAGGGGACAATTACACCGCTTCTTTTGACCACGGTCATAGTCTGGATGGTCTTGTTTGTGCTGGCAAGTCTTTTTTGGTCGGGCGAAGCTGTTAATTGGGACATAAAAACTCCTTGTTTTTTCCTTAAGTCCTTAAGTTCGTTTCTTGAATCGATAATCTGTTGAATACTATATATAGTATTTTGATTATTTATTAAATACTACATATGGTGGGATGTAAATTTTTGTCCAGGATTTTATAACCATTGAAAAATTTAGTTCAACACCATTTGAAAATTAATTAGATAACAACTGACGCTTACCTTTTTAGGGTCAAAAATAAATCTTCAGAAAAATCAAATTGTCGAATTTGGGCCAAAATGAAATCGATAAGGAGCGATTTCCAATAATCGAGCGATGTGCTATACTCAAATTTTTAAGCAAAAGAAGAAAATAATGAAAAGAGTCAATTTACTGCCCAATGTCATTACAGCCTTTAGTCTTTCTTGCGGTTTGTTCATTATTTTTAGGATTATGCTCTTTACAGGTATCCCTACATATAGCTTATTTAAAACCTCTACCATCTTATTATTAGTGGCGGCCGTTGCCGATGTTTGTGACG
>CAZJSX010000158.1:0-4785 GCA_964548845.1 uncultured bacterium
GATCAGGTGATGCTCGCATAAAGAGCAAAAGGGAATTTGATCAACAACAATCAAGTCATTATGATTGTTTGTAGGAATTTTATGGGGAACTCCTAAAGGGTCTTCTTCTAAAATATGATAACCCTTTAAAAAAGATTGATACATTTGCATGACCCTTTGCGGGGTTTTTAAAAGTTCTGCTCTTTCTGGGTTTTCTCCTATTTGGAGTAAAAATTCTTTAAGTTCTTGTTGTAAATTTTTCATTATTTGAATTTTATGTGTAGAATTAAAAAAGTATAAATAAAATATGCAATTCTCATCAACCGTATCATTGGCATTGAAGGTTAATAATTTGAGTGATATAACAAAGTTAGCGATCCAGCATGGAAAGAGTAATGCTATTTGATGGCCTTAAATTTATCATTTTTAACTTAATACGTCCGATCGTTTATCTACGCTACAAGATAAAAGTTAAGGGTTTAGATTCCATTAATTTAAAAACATGCACCCGCTCTGGTGGCATCTTATTTTTACCTAATCACCCAGCTGAAGTCGATCCTGTTATTTTAGGGTCGATCTTATGGCCGCGCTTTAAACCAAGACCGATGATTGTCGATTGGATTATGAAGCTTCCTATAGTCTCCATCATCATGAAGCTGATGCGCGCTGTTTCTATCCCAAATTTTGAAGATAAAACTTCTCAAGTTAAGAGATTACAAGCAGAAGAGTCCTTCAATCAAGTGGTGAGAGGGCTGAAAGAGAGAGATAATTTTATGGTCTATCCAGCTGGAAGACTGAAAATGGCAGAGCAAGAATCTCTTGGAGGGGCTTCTGGAGTTTATAAAATTATTCAAGCCAATCCAGACATCAACGTGGTGCTTGTTCGGACAACAGGGCTTTGGGGGAGTCGGTTTTCAAGAGGCTGGGATGGGAAAAAGGTAATTTTTGTCGACGCTGTCTTGCATGCTTTTTGGACTGTTTTAAAAAATGGTGTTTTCTTTGTTCCTAAACGTAAAGTACTCGTAGAGTTTGAATTAGCAAATAAAACCTTCCCTTTTTATGGGTCGCGCTTTGAACTCAATCGATATCTAGAAAACTGGTATAATCAAAGAAGAGATCCTTTACATTTAGTTCCTTACACTATTTTGAGCAACAGAGTTAGACATCCTCATAACTTTGAAAATCCAGTGATTGATATTGACCGTGTTCCAGAAAATATTCGCTTAGATGTACAGGCTGAAATTGCAAGAATAGCCAAATGCTTGTATAGCGAAATTAAGCCGCAAATGAACTTGTTTTCGGACCTTAAGTTGGATTCTTTAGATATCCAAGACTTGGCGACATTTTTAGAAGTGCGGTATCATGTTAAAAAAATACAACCTTGTCAGTTAACAACGGTGGCCTCAGTTATGAATTATGCAGCTCAGCCAGATGAACCAATAGTTACTAGCTCAGAAAAAATCTTATCGAGCATCGAGTGGAAAAACTACTTTCAAAAAGAGATGATTCGAGCCACTATTTTAGAAGAGACGATTCCCAAGGCTTTTTTTAGACTAGCATGTCAGCGAAAGAAGGATCTTATCTGCGCCGATATGATTGTTGGTGAGATGACCTATCAAAAGATGATGATAGCGGTGATACTGCTTTCTAAAAAAATTCAGAAAATGCCAGGTGAATATATCGGGATATTGCTTCCAGCTTCTGTCACAGTCAATATTTTGATCATGGCTTGCCAAGTTGCTAAAAAGATTCCAGTAATGATTAATTGGACAGTTGGAAAAAATCACTTAGAAGCCGTTTTAAAACTCACAGAGCTTTCAACTGTACTCACTTCGAGAGCTTTTATTAAAAACATTGAAGATACAGATATTTCTCCCATTCACCCTCACTTAACGTATATGGAAGATATACGAAAAGAGATCACCTTACTTGATAAGTTAAAAGGGTATTATTTAGCTCAGTTTGGTTATACCTCTTTAGTCAAAAAGTTAAAGTTAGATCAAATTGATAAAAATAAAACGGCAGTTTTAATTTTTACAAGTGGTACTGAAACAACTCCTAAAGGAGTACCACTCTCTCATGAAAATATTATCTCTGACTTGAACGCTGCCTTTGATCGAGTGGAGACTTCTAACCATGATGTGATCTTAGGTTTTTTACCTCCGTTTCACTCTTATGGTTTAACAGTGACCGGGCTTTTACCGTTAATTTCTGGTGTGAGAGTTGTCTATTATCCAAATCCCACCCACTATAAAAAAATGGGAAGATTAATCGCTCAGTGGCATGTGAGCTTTTTATCTGGCGCTCCGACATTCCTTAAAGGAATTTTGCAACCAGCTCATAAAGAATTTTTCCAAAGCTTAAGAATTGTTGTCTCTGGAGCTGAAAAAGCTCCTGAATCACTTCTTAATCGCATTGAAGATGTTTGCCCTCATGTCGAATTTTTAGAAGGATATGGTTTATCAGAGTGCGCTCCGATCTTAACTTTAAATGTTCCAAAAGAGCCACATCAAGGTGTTGGTCCTGCATTAGATATTGTAGAGCTTTTGCTTGTTCATCCTGAAACTAATGATCCTGTTCCTATGGGTGAAAAAGGGCATGTTTTAGCGCGCGGTAAAAATATTTTTGCAGGATATGTAGGGAATTTTTCATCGCCGTTTATAGAACTTGATGGAAAAAAATGGTTTAAGACAGGGGATTTAGGATATTTAGATTCTAGAGGTTATTTGACACTTGTTGGTAGACTCAAAAGACAAGTTAAAATCGGTGGTGAGATTGTCAATTTAAACGCTTTAGAAGAGGGCCTAGTTCATGCTCTAACTTTAGATGGCCATATCACAGCTAAGCAAGAGGATTGCCCTGCACTTGCTCTTTGTGCTAAAGAGAGTGACTCTAGAGCTCAGCTTTACCTTTTTGTAACCTTTGATATTGAACTCGATGAGGTCAATAAAAAAATTAAAAAGCTAGGCTTTAGTAATCTTTATCGGGTCAATGTCATAAAAAAACTTGAAAAACTTCCCATAATGGCCAGCGGGAAAATTCACTATCGTCTATTAGAAGAGAGTGTATAAACTTTTTTTGTAAAAACTGAGTCATTCTTTGTCTTGGAATTATTTCGGTAATTTGCTAGAATTTACGAAAATTAAATCTTTAGGTGATCACGTGAAAAGAACATATCAGCCATCAAAATTACGCAGAAAGAAAACACTTGGATTTCGCGCTAGAATGAAAACTAAAAACGGCCGTAAGATCATAAGTCTTAGACGTCGTAGTGGCCGCAAAGCATTAGCTGCAGCGTGAGTTATTCTTACTCTAAAGACTTTCGTTTAAAATCCTCAAAGCAATATGAGCAGGTCTTAGAACGGGGTAAATCCGTTCGAGGGAAGTTCATTACCATCTATGCTTACATTAATGCCAGTTTCCCTTATTCAAAATTAGGGGTAGTTGCCTCTAAAAAATATGGTAAAGCGGTTGATCGCAATCGCTTCAAAAGAATCACAAGAGAAGCTTTCAGAAAAATTAAATCGGTATTTCCAACAGGTACGCAACTTATTGTTAAGCCTCGTCGTTTTGCCATGGAGGCAAAAATGCACGATGTTTTAGATGAGCTGTTATTGTTGTCTAAAGAAATTACTGAGGAGCATTTAGCACAAAAGGTTTCTTCTTAGCAGGGGGAGCGCTTAGCCAGCGAACTGCTCTTTGTGATAAATCATTGCTATACTTGCCAGCAAGAGCCATCGTCATTACATTCCCCAAAGTTGGAGATACTGCACTTAAAGCGGTGTTAGTTGCTAATAAAAGGCCGCAATGGAGCAAGTAAGTTGTAAAATTAGAAGATGGTTTATCTTCAGCTGGTTTTCTTGGATCCGGTTCTTTAGCATCGTGATCAGCAATTAGTGCTTCACTAAGTGCAGTTACATTGGCATCAGTGTCTAATTTTTTTGGAGTAACGTTATAATTGTATTTTTCAGCGACAGGCTTTAAAGCTCCTAAGACAGAACCACAAATATAAGCTGTATTGTTTAATGAAAGAAGATAGCACTGAAGAATCAACTGGATATAGTCATAGCTATCACTGATAAACTTACTGCCATAAAATTTTTTAGACTCAGAATCAACTTGTGGTCTTGGATAGACAACTGTTATCGGCATTGCTTTTGACATTGGTGTTGGCATAACTATCCCTTTTTAGCATCGTCATTTTTTGCAACGACTGGTGCTGGAGTAAAAGTTTTCCAGATCTCTCTTCCAACCAAAACAACAATAGCGATTGCAGTAACTGCTGCAGCTGCTTGCAATAAAGTAGAGTTATGAAACTTTTCTTTGAGTGCTTCTTCAGCTCCAATAGTTGCATTAGCAATTGTCTCTTGAGTTTGAGTAAATGTACTTGTAGTTTCATTCCACTTTTGTTGGACATTTTCTTTTATAAAACCCATGCCTTCATTAATTCTTTCTGATCCGTAACTAATAGCGCCTTTAATTAAAGCCTTCCCAAGTTCTTCTCCGTACTTCAAGCCTTGATCTGTTGCTTGAGTGACAATTGGTAGTACAGACTCATCTTCTAATCTACAAGAAGTAAATGCATAATAAGGAATTGAGAAAGAACAGACATAACGACCTGTTGAGTTTGCTAAAGAGTCATACCCAGATAAAAATTGTTTTTGAACAGTTGTATTGGTAAAAATTTCTGCTACCTTAGGCAAATTAACAGCGTTTAAGCCCACGCTAATTCCATTTGCTGCTTCGTCGATGACATAGCCTGCTGTACTAGGAATTGCGCTAATAGTGTATTTGCCAATAGACGGT
>CAZJSX010000159.1:0-4785 GCA_964548845.1 uncultured bacterium
AGTTATCACTGGCCATTAACCGATTATATCTCTTTTCTAAAAGAGGCCCATTTTATGGTCGATGATTTAGTTGAAATTTGCTCTAACAAAAAAAGTTACGGCAAAGCGGCTAAAAGTGAAAATTTTGCCAGAGAAGAATTCCCTCTCTTTATGATGATATCAGCTCGAAAGATTGAGCTTAAAAAGTCATCTCAGTAAATCTTATTCTTTCCTTTTATCGGCTTAAGAACTTCGTTTTGATATTTCGCTTTTATATTCATTATGATAAAAACTTATATATCATCTAAAGATCATAAACATATGAAAGTATCATTGATAGGTTTTGGGAAAATGGGACAAGAGCTTTTCAAACAAGCTCCCAACTTTGATATTGAAATTTGCTCTATTATCGACCCCACCCATCCACAAGCAACACACAGAACTATCACTCAAGAATCTATAAAAAATGCAGATGTTTGCATTGACTTTTCTTCCCCTCACACCGTTGTAGACAACATCACAAAATTGGCTAAATATCATAAGCAGATGGTGATTGGAACTACAGGCTGGGACAAAGATTTTCAAGAAGTAGAGCGTCTAGTTAAAGAAAATGGTATCGGATTAATTTACGCAGCCAATTTTTCAATTGGAGTTTATCTTTTTGGATTAATGGTTGAAAAAGCCGCTTTTTTAATTGATAAGTTCTCTGAGTTTGATATTGCGGGTCACGAAATTCACCACAATCAAAAATTAGACTCCCCTTCAGGAACGGCTCTGTATCTCACAAAGTTGATACAAAAACAAATTCGAACCAAAAATCATCCCTCATTTTCTTTTTCAAGTTCAAGGGTGGGTCATGTTGTTGGCGAGCATCAAGTGATCATCGACTCTCAGTGCGACCGAATCACTTTAAATCACAGCGCCAAAAACAGATCGGGATATGCACAAGGCGCTTTAAAAGCAGCTCTGTGGATTCGAGATAAGAAAGGATGCTATAGCATTGAAGATTTTATTAATGCAATTTTACAAAAGGTTACGCCATGATCAAAGATCGCGTCTATACAGCACTTGTCACCCCTTTTAAAAACGATGAGGTAGATTACAACTCTCTTTCTCACTTAGTTGAGCGTCAGCTTAAAGCTCATATCGATGGGATTTTAGTTTTAGGATCTACTGGAGAAGCCTCTACTTTATCAGATTCAGAAAAGACAAAAATCTTATCTCATGTGAGCAAGCAAATTCATGGCAAAACTCAGCTTATGGTTGGAGTGGGATCGAATACCACCCGCACAACTATAGATAACTGCAAAATAGCAGAGTCCTACCATGCTAACTCTCTTTCTATTATTCTCCCCTATTATAATAAACCCACTCAAATGGGAGTTTACCAACATTTTAAAGCTATCGCACAAAATACACCTTTGCCCATTGTGATTTACAATAACCCCAGTCGCTGTGGAATATCCATTCATGTCGATACTTTAAAAGCTTTAGCTCTTATTCCTAATATCATTGGAATTAAAGACTCCTCAGCTCAATTGGATTATATTCAAGAAGTGGCTGCAGAACTACCCAAAATTCGCTCTGATTTTAAAATTTACTCAGGCGACGACATCACTTTACTCCCCTATTGCTCTTTAGGCGCCTGCGGTATTATTTCAGTTGCGAGCAATTTAATTCCTAACACCATGAAACGCTTTATGGATCTATTGGCTCATAAGCAATATGCCGATGCCCTTTTATTTCATCGAAAATTATACTCATTTTTCAAAAGTATATTCATGGAAGCCAATCCTATTCCGATTAAGGCTGCACTCAATTTATGCGATATTGCCTCAAGTCAAATGCGATTGCCCTTAACTAGTATGCAGATCAATCATTTGGAAATTTTAGAAGAAATTTTAATGCAAGCAGAGATTATTCATGGTGAAGTTAAACCCCAATCTTTTAAAGCTACAGTCTAATTACCTTTTCCCAGAGGTCAACAAAAGAAAAAATGAGTTTTTGCTCGCCAACCCAAGTGCTAAGCTGATCAGCTTAAGTATTGGCGATACCACGCGTCCAATTCCTAAGTTAATTACAACTGCCATGGACAAAGCGGCTAAAAAACTGGCCATACAGAAAACATACTCTGGCTATGGCCCCGAACAAGGAATGCCCACATTAAGAGAAAAAATTGCTGAAGTGATTTATCATAAAAAAATTTCCCCACAAGATATTTTTATTAATGATGGAGCTAAATGTGATATTGGTCGGCTACAATTTTTCTTTGGCCCTCAAGTGACAGTTGCTCTGCAAGATCCTGCCTACCCTGTCTATATTGATGGAAGTGTGATTGCCGGACAAACTGGATCATACAACGCTCAATCTAAAGATTACGATCACTTGGTTCTCATGCCCTGCAATCCACAGAACCATTTTTTCCCAGACTTAAATCAAGTCCCGCGCACCGATTTGATTTACTTTTGCTCTCCTCATAATCCCACAGGAGCAGTTGCAACTTATGAACAACTGACAAAGCTAGTTGCTTTTGCAAAAAAAAATAAATCGATTCTTATTTTTGATGCTGCATATTCTTATTACATTCAAGATCCAAGCTTGCCCAAAAGTATCTATGAAATTGAAGGGGCAGAAGAGGTTGCTATTGAAGTGAACTCTTTTTCAAAACTTGCTGGTTTCACAGGTGTACGTTTAGGCTGGACTGTTATTCCACAAAAGCTTCAATTCGATGAGGGGCACAGCGTACAAAAATATTGGCAGCGCTTTATCTGCACTATTTACAACGGAGCTTCTAGTATTGCTCAATATGGCGGTCTTGCCTGCTTAAGCGATGATGGGGTCCAGGAAATTAAAAAAGTCATCGGCTATTATCAAGAAAACACCAAAATATTAAGAGAGGCCTTAAATCAAAAATTTAAAACTTTTGGCAACAATAACGCCCCTTTCATTTGGACTTACTGCGGCGAAAAAGACTCTTGGGATTACTTCAATCAACTCTTAAGCAGCGCTAACATCGTTGCAACTCCTGGTGTGGGTTTTGGTCTACAAGGGCAAGGGTTCATGCGTTTTAGTGCTTTTGGCTCAAGAAAAAACATTGAAGCAGCAGCTACAAGAATCCTTAAAATATGAATGGAAAACAATGATTAAAGTAATTTTAATTCATGGTAATGGTAACAGCAAACCAACAGATAATTGGTTGCCATATCTAAAAAAGGAACTTGAAAAATTGAATTTAAAAGTAGTTGCACCTCAATTTCCTGATGCACAACTGGCGCGAAGTAGTTACTGGCTCCCTTTTTTAGAGCATGAATTACAAGCAGACAAAAATACCATTATTGTAGGCCACTCCTCTGGAGCCATCGCTGCTATGAGATATGCAGAAAGTCATCAAATTTTGGGATCTGCATTAATAGGCGCTTATTACACAGATCTTGGATATGAAAACGAAAAATTAAGTGGCTACTTTAATAAGCCTTGGGATTGGCAAGCCATTAAGAAAAATCAAAAATGGATTATCCAATTCGCAGGTGCAAATGACCCTTGGATTCCTATCAAAGAAGCTCATGTTGTTAGAGACCATCTCAACACAGACTATTATGAATCACCCGATCAAGGGCACTTTGGTGGAGACTATCATAAAGAAACTTTTCCTGAACTTCTAAGTGCCATTAAAAAGCACATCGGAAAATAAATCTTTAAACTGCTACCATTTCATATAGTAAGAAGGATTCAAATTTTTCTTTACCAAGCCGCATTCAGGCTGGTTTTGGTTTAATTCAAATTAAAATTTGATAAATAAAGATACAATCTAAGGGGGTCAATGTTTACCTGGTTTTCCCGTAAATTGGCCCCATTCTTTATACGATCTTGATAAATTTTACTTAAAATTAAAGTTAAAGTTGAAAATACAACTGTAACACCTATACTGTAAGACCTACTAAGAGCTTTTTTCTATTTAAGTTATTTTTTTAATAAAGGATAAATCATATGACTAGTCTTCTAACACATTCTTCTTCCCCTTCTAATCCCTTATTGAATTTTGCCCCATTTTTTAGTGACTTAGCTACTATTAATCCTCTTTTTAAACAATTAAAAGAAGCGCGCGTCATTCAACCCTATCTTGAAAAAGTTCAAGAAGCGGCGGCCTTTCTCTACTCACGAATAACTAAAATAAGCAACTATGCTTTAGGAACCAACCAATGTATTCTTAATCGATCAATTTCTTTAGATTCGTCAGAGGCTATGTGTTACTCTTTAGAGCAGCTAGAGAGTGAAATCTCGTTATTGATGAAAGAAACGTTTGATACATTAAAAAAGTCAACTGCCAAGGAAACTCAGGGTGAATATGGGAATAAATTTTACAACTTAAAACTGCAATCAAATTTAAATAATCCCCTATCTAGTATTGCCATACATGTCCCTAAACCCATAGGAGTAAAGAGTTCAATTATCCAAGATTTTTTATCTCAAGAGGCTCCTTTAATTTTTGAGCTACTAGAAAAGCTGTCTCATAACTACTCTGTTGACAATCTAGATTTTCTAGGTTTGCCACAAACTCAACATTTACTTATTCAAATTCAAGATGAAATTACTAACAGTTTTGATCGCTTGGCTTTAGATCCTCGCTTATTTGAAAAATACTTCCCACAAGAGCTTTTTGATTGGCTTAAAAATGCAAACCCACAAACTGATACTTTAGCGATACGAAGTAGTGGAGCTGAAGACTCCAAAACTGTCGTCAATGCAGGTGGAAATACAAGTAAATCTTACGTTCGCCCTAACTCAAAAGAGATAGCTAAAGCAGCT
>CAZJSX010000160.1:0-4757 GCA_964548845.1 uncultured bacterium
TCTTTATATAAAAATGCTATGATTTCATCAGGTAGATGATAGTTATAATAAAATAATATCAGATAGTTTTATGCCATACATCAATAATAATAGTATAGTTGCCTGGTCTCACAATACTTCAATGGAGACCTACCAGCCAGCTACCGACTCTAAACTGCGCTATAGCGTCCTTGTGTTTAGCCAAAATGCTAAAGATGGAACAAAGATATTAAAAATTGCTAAGGTGACGCAAAACCTCTTTCAACGCTTTTTCAGCGCCATTTTACCTTGTCGTTTTGCCACAATTGTAGAGTCGAAAAGGCTGACACCGGGATGCATCAAAAATAAAGATTTCCGTGCTGTGGCAATAAAAATAGGGGCTTATCTTAAGCAAGGTTTAAGTAGTTTTATATCATCAATTTATAATTGGTTTCCCCAGGAAATTAAATCGAAACTTGCAGTCACGACAATTCAAGCAAATTGGCGAGGATATCTTGGTAGAAGGAAAGGAGAAGAACGCGGACTTCTTAGTCATGTTTTATTTTCAAAAAGTAAAAAATATACCTTATTAAAGCATAAAGATAAGCTAGAGATTGTTGACATAGGAAGAACTGCTCCTCAACTTCCACCTGGGACTTCAACTGTTTTGAAAGCATCTGTTGATAAAGATTCTCTTCCTCCTGAAGTAAGAATGAGCAAGGCTCATCAGGCAAGGCAGATTTGTAGAGAGAAAGGGTATAAGCATTTGATTGTGCCAGAGGCACGTTTGTATCATAAGGCGATTATTGAAAAGAGATTGCCTATTCCAAGTGGATTAAGCGCAAATGCTCTTATTATTGAGCAATTAGGCTTATATAAAGAAAGAGCAGATTTATTCACCGATGCGGTCAAAGAGTTCGCTGAATTTTCTTTTCAGTATTCACTATCTGATATAGTTGGAAACGCAAACTTTGGTATTGACGAAACGCTGGTATATAAAGATGGATCTTTTTATCGAATTCCACGTTATGATAACTTGCCACTTTATATCGATGAAACAGGAAAAGGAAAACTTGGGTTAATTGATTTAGAGGAGTTCAATCCAAAGAAAACACCTGATGTACGAGAAAAATGCATCGAATTAATCACTTTATTTCCTTTGCATTATAGTGAGATTGTTTCTATTGGAAAAAAATATGGGTTGAATGACACTCACCTCCCTGATCTACAAATAGCTCTAGAAAGTGCAAAAAGCTTTATGCAAGAAGCTTATGAAAATCATGAATTATGGATGAACAAACACGAGATAACGTTAGAAGCTCCCACTCAAATTATGAAGCTGACACCAGAACAATTAGCCGCATTTTCTTTTCCTAAAGATTATTCATCATTTAATCAACCAAAGATTATCTCTAAATTATTTGATAATTTTTATCTCTTTTTAAAAGAAACTTTAGAAAAAAAAATGAAGAAAAGAGGTAGTGTTACAAATTATCAACAACTTGTAGCTCTTCGAATGATTGATAATGGGTTAGATGATCGCTCACTAAACTTGGAAAAATATGAAAAGATGATTATGAAAGAAAATGGTTTGACGATTTTTCAAGCTCGCGGGTTGCTTAATTCTATTGTAGAATATCTTGTTGAAAATAATTTATTAATTAAAGGTGCAAAGGGTCTCTTTTACTTCTTTTAGCAGCAAATGCGAATCTATATTGTTGCATTGATGTAAATCAGACTAAAAGCTCCACTGCACGCCGATATAAGGTGAGAAGGAATAGACTTTTTTAGCACTAATAGGCTTAAAGGGGGCTACTTTTACACTTTGATCTTTTAAGGTCCCAATTTGTCTCATTTGACCCCAATCGGTGTATTTACAACCTAATTTCACTTGTAGAGTAGGTTGATTAGTTGCTGGTTGAAAAGAGAGACCTGCATCCATGGTCCACATGGCATTAGCACTAAATTTATTGTTCAAAGCCAGCTGAGTTGTTGTGGCGTTGTTATTTAGGACGATGGTTTCATAAACTAAGTTATTGGTCCATGATTGCCACCCCGCTCCTACTCCAAGACCTAAGTAGATATTCATCACACATCTTTTGATTAAAATAGGGTAGGGATTTTCGAGGAATGTTTTGAGCATTAGCCCATATAGCTGAAGATCGGAGCTGAACATGCCCCAGGTCGGGTTGCCTGCTGAAGTGGTGCTACAAGGGCTATAGGCTTGAACGTTGACCCCTGATTGGCCATAAAAACAAACCCCTGTTTGAATCCACGGTAAAATCCGTTTATTGATCGCTGCTTCATAGAGAACCGTTTTATTGTAGCTGAAATGGTCTAAATTTTTAAAAAAAGCCCCTTGATAACTTGGAAAGCTTGCAGCTGGCACGGGGGTTAAATTACCTTTGATGTTCTTAAAGTAGAGAAAACCTGGTCCTAAAGTAAAGTTAAAGTAAACACCTACAGGACTTTGAAACTCTTTGATTGGGTAAAATGGGCTATGTGATGATGTAAGGCAAGATGTTTCTTCAGCCCCTAGTTTTACAGAAAAAAATAGGGCTAAGGTAAATAAGATGGTGATAATGAAAAGGTTGTGTTTTCGCATGGACAATGCCCCCTAGCCGTTAGAATAGGGATGGGAGCTTTTATGTCAAATATTGTCAGAATTAGTCTTTTTATTTGGTATCTCAACGCTTGATGATGATGGGCCACTTATTTTTGAATCTTTTAGAGAAAGATGATCAATTAAATGATGCGATGCAACAGTGACTTGATCTAGTAAATGATAGCAGGGTTCATCAGAAGCAATGCAATCGAGTGTCTTATCTACTATGTTTAAAAAAGAAATGCCTGCTTCTTGTTGAGTGGTGGGTCTGGGAGGTATTTGATAAATAGGGGCATTTTTATTTTGTAATAAGAGTAATTTTTCTAAGATTTCTTTTGCAAACTCGATATGTTTATATTTGAGAGCCACATCATAAGCAGTCTGTCCATCAGAGTTTTTTGCAAATAAGTCTATGGTTGGGATGGTGAGCAAATAAGATGCGATTTTTAGTTGTCCCAACCTGGTTGCATAGTGCAAAAAAGTTTCTTTGCTCTTTGAATTAAGGATTGCGCTAAAGGCAAAGCGAGCATCTTTTTGATAAATTTTAATAAGCTCAAGAGAGCCTTTTGCAATCGCATCGATAATTAACGAAGAAGGCTTGCTACGAATGCTATTTATTTTAAGTAAATATTCCACAATTTTTAGATGTTTCTCAGAGGCTGCTATTTCAAGAGCTGTCATTTTTTTGCCATTAACTAAATTCCAGCTCAATTGTTTATTTTCAGCTAAAGCTTTAATGCAATCTAGACAATTTCCAAAGGCTGCAAAATGTAGGGGAGTATCTTCATTTATATTTTTTGCATTAATGTTTCCATCCGTTTTTGATAGAACAATAATAGAGTCATTTCTTTGTTTCATGACAGCATAGTGCAATGGCGTTGCCATATAGACATCTTGATGATTGTGAGGAGAGATGTATTTTTGACAAAGCTTTGAAATAAAGGGCTCGCCATACATTGCAGCAATATGCAGGGGAGTTACTTTGAAGTATTTATCGCGCGCTCTTAAGTTGAGATTAGGGTGAAGTAAAAGTTTTTTTGTAAGCTCAACATCTTCTTGAATAATACTTTCAAAAAATAATCGAGTTATTTTCTCAGAATTAAGGCGATATTGCTTATTAAAAAAAGCAGCAAAACTAAAAACTAAAAGTGAGCCAAATAGACGTGTTTGAGAGAGAAGATTAAAATGATGGTCAGGAATTTTCTGAGAAGACAAGCTTATGCCTGCTGTTAAACTTCCTAATAAGTCTTCAGCGTTATTGACAAGAGAGAAGTTTACAAGAGGCTCTGCAGTATTTTGTTTTGGATTGCTTAAGTAAAAAATGAGGCAATCTATAGCAAAAACAGCAGTTGGCAATACCAATCGAAATAGGGGAGAAGCCATCCCAGGCAAATGAGTGCAAATGCGGTTCTGCCAGCGAGTCATGGAGCAAAAATTATATAATTGCATGGCAGATCTAGAAAGAATTTGCCAGGCTATTTGAGAGATATTTTGCTCAAAGAAAGTATGTATTCCTTTTTGAGCATCTTCAAAATATTGTAAGCTTAAAGCAGGGTGGTCTGAACTTAATTGTATTTGATTCATTGCTATTTCAAAAAAAAGGGATACTTTGATTTAAAAGGCCAATTTTTTCAACTCATTTGAAGCTTAAGGTTCAATGGAGGTGCTTTTAAAATGATCGCGAATCCCCTTTAAAATGCGATTATTTACTTGATGTGTTTTCAAAATAGATTCACAAGTGTGAAAATGTTCCCATGCTTTAGGGTAATTGAGTTGGTGAATGTACAAAGAGGCAAGTCCCATTTCCACAAAAGGGAAAGAGGGGTTCATTTGATGAACGCGCTCAAGGGCCGCAATTGCCTGAGGAGCTTCTCCTAAATATTGATGGGCATTGGCAAGCATTAACCAGCCAGCTTTAAATTGAGGGTATTTTTTTAGTTTCTCCATTAGAAATATTTTGCGCTCTTCAATCTGCTCTGTCGAATCTTTTTTAGGTTGTAAAATAGAGGCTTCTAAAGTTTCTAAATCCACTTTTTGATTTAAATAGTCTTGATAAGCATAAAGATCAATGGGAGTAATTTGATCATCAAATTGTAGTGAATGTAATTTTTTAAAATGACTTTTAGCTTTTTTAAGCTGGTGATCGAAGGTGTAGGTGTAGCCGAGCATTAGAGTTGTTAAATAGCTATCAGGG
>CAZJSX010000161.1:0-4754 GCA_964548845.1 uncultured bacterium
CTCCCTTTTGAATTGTAAAAGAGGCATTTTCAAATAAAAAATGGCCTAGGAAGGATAGAGAGACTTTATCAAATTGAATCATGAGTATTAAAGATGAAGATCTTAAAAATAAGATCGTATCTTAAAAGAGTGATCAATTAAATGCTCGGATTATTTTTAAAGCTTCTTGCTTAGGCTGGTGTTGCCGTAAAATGGAAAGCTTTAAAAGCGTCAGCGCGTTCACAAATAAAAGCTGTAGCAAGAGTTGTTACAATTGTTCCAAAAACAACTGCGACAAGCTTTTGACCAGAAGTTAATCCGTGAGCTGATTTTTCTCCGTGTTGGATCGTTCTTTGGCTCAAATCAGTGTAAACCAGTTTTGCTGTTTTGACGATAACTAAAGCGGAAAGAGCAATCGGGACTACATGAAGTAAAAGAGTAATGGCCGTTTTTTCAAAGCCAGCTGAACACTCTTCTGAAGTAGGCATTCTCCAGTTTTGGTAATCAGGGACCCACTCAGAAAAATTTGGAACTGACCAGCCACTATTTGTGTTGTTAAAAGTATGATTTGTACTATTGAAAGTACCATTTGAGTTCAGAGTGCCATTTGGGTTGTTGAGGTTATCGTATGTGCCGTTAAGATTGTTATTTGTATTGTTAAAAAGGCTATTTGTACTGTTAAGAGTGTTATTTATACTGCTCATCTGAAACTCCAAAGTTATCTGCTGATAAGTATACTCTTTTTATCAATAAAAATTAAGTTAAAAATGATTGAAGAAAGTTCAAATAATTTATTGAATAAACTCTTTAAGTAACTATGAAAACAAATTTTTTTAAAAATAGTGATAAATTGAAATTTTAATTTCATATCTATAATTGCGAAGAACTAGACTTAAAGATTGAGATTCAGTAACATTCTTTTCCAAATTAACTCCCATTGAGCGCTTATGTTTGAGTCGTTAGAAGGTCAATCACTCGTTGAATTAGAAGAAAAACTATTAGACTTTTGGAATAACCAAAAAATCTTTTTACAATCACTGGAAAATCGGAAGAAAAATCCTCTATTTTCCTTTTTTGATGGACCACCCTTTGCAACAGGGCTGCCACATTATGGCCATATTCTAGCCAGTACCATTAAAGATGTTGTGGCCAGATATAAGACCATGCAGGGCTACCATGTCCCTAGACGCTTTGGCTGGGACTGTCATGGCCTACCTGTTGAAAATGAAATTGAAAAGCTCCACCAACTCAAAGGGGCCCACGATATTGAAAAATTTGGAATTGAAAAGTTTAATGAAGAGTGTCGAAACATTGTTTTAAGATACTCTACAGAGTGGAAGTCGATTATTGCAAGGCTTGGCAGATGGGTTGATTTTGATCAAAACTTCCATACGATGGATGTCACTTTCATGGAGAGTGTGTGGTGGGTTTTTTCAGAGCTCTATAAAAAAGATTTAGTCTATCAAGGTTATAAGGTGATGCCTTATTCAGCCAAGTTAGGAACTCCACTATCTAACTTTGAAGCGAATTTAAACTATAAAGAGGTCGATGATCCATCAATTGTCGTGGCTTTCCCATTAAAATCAGATCCTAAAACACAGCTTTTAATTTGGACAACGACTCCTTGGACTTTAGTTTCTAATTTAGCTGCTTGCGTTAATAAAGACCTAATGTATGTCAAAGTCAAAGATCATAAAACTGGGATCAACTACATTTTAGCCAAAGCGAGACTTCATCATTATTTTTCAGATGAAAAATCTTATGATTTAGTTGAAGAATTTTCGGCTGAAAAGCTTGTGGGTCTTGAATACATCCCTCCATTTAATTATTTCAAGCACTTGAATGCTTTTAAAGTACTTGAAGCTGACTTTGTTACAACTGATGATGGTACAGGAATTGTCCATATGGCACCTGGCTTTGGTGAGGACGATTTTTACACCTGTCAAAAAGCAGGTATTGATCCTGTTTGTCCTGTTGATCAAAACTGTCACTTTACTTCTGAAATTTCTGAATATCAAGGTCAGTTTGTTAAAGATGCCGACAAAGAAATTATTGCAAAGCTTAAAACAGAAAATAAACTCTTTCATAGAGCAACGATACATCACCGCTATCCTTATTGTTGGAGAACAGACACCCCTTTAATTTATCGAGTTACGACTTCTTGGTTTGTTGCTGTTGAAAAAATCAAAGATAAGATGATGGCTGCCAATAGACGCACATATTGGATGCCAAATCATATTAAAGATGGGCGATTTGGGAAATGGTTAGAAGGAGCCAGAGATTGGGCCATTAGCCGCAATCGATATTGGGGAACACCGATTCCAATTTGGGAGTCTGAAGATAAAGAGCGCGTTGTTATTGGAAGTATCGAAGAATTAAAAAAATACACTCATCAAGAAAGTGATGATCTACATCGCCATTTTATCGATCAATTAGAGTTTAGTGATAGTAAGGGTAAAGTTTATAAAAGAATTCCTGAAGTTTTTGACTGCTGGTTTGAATCAGGCTCTATGCCCTATGCGCAAAATCATTTCCCTTTTGAGAACAAACATCTTTTTAAAGACACTTTCCCAGCTGATTTTATTGCTGAAGGGATTGATCAAACCAGAGGATGGTTTTATACTTTAGTGGTGCTCGCTGCTGCACTATTTGATCATCAAGCCTTTAAAAATGTGATTGTGAACGGGATTATTTTAGCTGAAGATGGGCAGAAAATGTCTAAACGCCTTCGCAACTATCCCGATCCATTAGAGGTGATTAATCAATATGGATCCGATGCTTTGCGCTTATATCTTTTAAGCACCCCTGTTGTTAAGGGTGAAGATATGCGCTTTAAAAAACAGGGGCTAGAGCAAGTTTTCCGTCAAACACTCATCCCTTTTTGGAATGCTCATAACTTTTTTATTACTTATGTGCGCATTTACAATTGGGATCCTAAACATCAATTTCAAAAGCCTCGTCAACTTTTGGACCAGTGGATTGTCTCTCAGTTAAATCGTTTGATCAATCATATTGAAAGAGCTATGGATCATTATGATTTGAGCGCCGCCATTGAGCCGATTATTGCATTTATAGATCAGTTAACCAACTGGTATATTAGACGCTCGCGCAGACGTTTTTGGAATAATGAGGCGTGTGACGATCGTCATCAGGCCTTTTCAACTCTATACACAGTGTTAGTGGAATTCTGTAAGATCATCGCTCCATTCACCCCCTTTATGAGTGATATTGTTTATCGCAATTTAGTCGATTTAAAACATGAGCCAGAATCGGTTCACTTATGTGACTCTTCTATTTATCGCACTGATTGGAGAAATCTTCCACTTGAGAAAAAAATGGAAGCTCTGCAGCTAGCGGTCAGTCTTGGGCATGCTTTGAGAAAAGAACATAAAGTCAAAGTGCGTCAGCCTTTGTCTAAGTTACATATTGCAATTGGCTCAGAATCAGAGAAAGAGTTTTTAGAAGATCAAGTGCACTTGATTGCCGATGAATTAAATGTTAAAGAGGTTGTTTTCTATGATGATGAAAGCAAGCTCGTGAGCTTTAAACTCATTCCAAATTTTAGAATTTTGGGTAAAAAAGTGGGGGCTTTAATGCCTGCTGTGCAAGCTCAAATTCAATCTTTAGATCCTAAATTATTAAAAGCTCTCAAAGATGGTCAATCGATTAAAATAAAAGTACAAGATCAAGAAATTGAACTTACTTCTGAAGATGTTCAAGTGGGTCGTGAAGTTAAAGATGGGATGATTGCTTCAAATTCAGGGGACATCACCATCGCACTGGATTTAACTTTAACAGAAGAGCTTATCTCAGAAGGTTTTGCTAGAGAGCTAATCAACAAAATTCAAACGATGCGAAGAGAAGCTAAATTAGATAAGACAGATCGCATTGATCTACAAATTGCAACTTCGCAGGTAGTTCAATTAGCTTATCAAAACTTCAAGCAGCATATCGAAGAAGAAGTATTGGCTAAAGATGTTCAGTTTGTCGATAAGCTGACAGGATCGATTTGGGATGTCAATGGTGAAGAGACAATCATTACTCTAACTAAAGTTGCCAGCTAAAAAGTGTTACAACACTTTTTTGCGGCGACTTCTTTGATAGATGAGTGAAATGCCCACTTCTGCAAAAATGACGATAGCCCAAATAGTGATGCTAGGTAAATTAAACCATTGAATCGAATTGAGTTTAAGATGGCCAAATCGATTGGATGGAGAAATAATAAAAGCAGGAGATCCTTGAATGTTCTTTTCAGGGATAAATCCAAAATCTCGGCAATCGCGACTAGCTGCATGGTTATCGCCTAAGAACAGATATTGCCCTTTGGGAATGTGCAAGCCGTAATTAATGATTAGTTTTTTATCTAATTTCCCGTCAACTAATGGCGATCCATGGTCAATAAATCCATTTTTTTTGCCTGCTTCATCTTTGACAAATGCTTTCAAAATAGGATCATGAGCAGAGTAGATTACTTGGTTGAGCAAGTGTAGATTGCCATCTCTAAAATAAACGTAGCGAGAGGGGATGAAATCGGCATACTGAGATGGATTCTCATAGAGGGTAAACATTTCAATTCCTAAATTGAAAAGCCTTTGAATCATTTTAGGATCTGTAGAATTCAAAGGGTGATTCTCATCTAATTTTTTTTGTGATCCAGTCGCACTAATTTGATAAGCGACACCATCAATAAATTCATAAATGCCATTTGCAATTCCTTCAAATTTTGGGCTGTAGGAATGAGGCTTAAATTTATGTTGCATGGCGTAGTTGCCAGC
>CAZJSX010000162.1:0-4681 GCA_964548845.1 uncultured bacterium
GAGCCATCGTTTGGATATGATGATCGGACGCCACCGGGGCTCGATTGCCTGTCATCATATAACCAAGCCACCACGAAGCATTTTGATCCCCTCCCGCGACGTGGAAAACGGGCTGAAGAGCTTGTCGCCAGAGCGGACCACCAAAAGGAACCTGGAGATTAATCGGAGCGCGGCACGTGCCGTCGAGCACTTCAATGACTTGAACAAATTTGTGCTCATCCCCGCTGGGGAGATCGGGCATGGGGGGGAGATTGGGAACAAAGAAAGGGGGAGGCCAATCAGCCCTCCAAAACCCCTGAAAGGCGACACGTATCAGAAAATCTCCGTCGGGAGCTTCGGGATTTGTACTCGGAGTTCTCCCCACCGCGAAATCGTATGGGTAGGCGATGCGAAGGGGAATCTTTTTGTCGCCGGTCCCGAGGGTGCCATAAAAGTTGGGCCCGACGACAAGAGGATTGGGAGGCAAATAATTGGCCTCGTCGAGGTACTGGAAGCAATCGGTTTTGGCACCGAGGGTGGAGAGGCTGTAGGGGCTCGGGAACACTCGGGCGAGCACGGACCATTTATCCGTCGAACTGTCGTACTCTCGCAGTTGAAACGTCCCTTCCCCCTGATTGATCACGCTGGTATCAATGAAGAGGGTGCTCAAATAGACGTAAATCTTGCCATCTTTTGGATCACGCCAACTTTTGAGTCGGGAACGAGCTTCCCCTGCCGTCAGCTCAAGTTCTTGGTAGGGAACTTCACTGAAGGTCCAGGAGTTCCAGGGCGCTGCTTTGCAATCGGGAGCGGAGCCCGGGGGAGAAATTTTGAAAAGCCTTGTGAAAAACTTGGATGTGGAGAGTCCGCTGGTGTCATCCACGGCTACCCAAACACAGCCATTTTGATCCACAGCGACTTGGGTGTGATCCATAGGCACCGTGGCATTTGGATCGGAGAGATTCGGCAATTGGAAGCATTTGGTGTCTGCAGCCGCAAAGGAGCTTCCTCCGTCATCAGATCGTGCGACACAGAACCCATCAAGCCAGGGGCCAGGAGAATCGGTGATAGATTGGCTGTTGTTGGTTTTCAGGTTCCACGTACTCTCCGTAAGAGCGAGCGTAGAATAGTACACTCTCGCTTTGTTGCTTTCATCCACCGCTAGGCCAGGGTCACCCCACAGCGCAGCCCACCCAGAAGGAGGAGTCAGTTTCCCTTTGTACTCAAATTGATTGAGGTTGGTGTTTTGCTTACTGGTTGACCAACCAGAGACCGAAACCCCCTTGCTGATCGTGCGCGTCTTCTTGTCAGCACTGAACGAGAGCTTCCCTGGGGTTTCTGAGTAATCGTTATACGCAATTACGATTTGGGGTTGAGCGGACAAATTGAAGGCACCCACAACCGCCGTTTCGTTTTGTTCCGCCTGGGGGAGGCTGGGACTTGCATCGAAAGGACCCCTCGCATCGCAACCAGCTAGACTGGCCAAGAGCAGACCCCCTATCCATTCCCTCTGTTTCTTCACAAAAATAACTAGAGCAGACAGGCTCTTGTGCTGTCAAATCCAATTTTTGTTGAGGCGTTCCTGTGGCTGTAGTCAAGGGTGTGCAATTCGCACCCCCATCCCCAAAGCCCCTGGCGTGGCGGGACAAAGTTATGTTTCCTTGAGACATACGAGACACGCGATCTCCGACCCCGCTACCTACCAAGGAGGCATTCTGGCCCCGCAGATCGCCTAAGAAAATTACGTCTACTCGGGCAAGCTGCGCTCTGGGGGCTCGGGCATGCCACGGTCTCGGCGGAGCTGGCGGCCGCTCGGGAAGCGCTGGCAGAGGCACAGACCCCCGCCGGCGCCGCGGCGCGGGCCCACGAGATGGTTGAGCAAGCCGTTGAGCTGGCCAACCTGATCGACCGGGCGGCCCGACAGCGCGACGTGGCTCGAGCCCCGACTACGGGCTCGGAAGGTGGCGGCAGAGCTGAAGCTGAAGGCCGCCGCTGCCCTCGGGCAGTTCGCCCAGCACGCCCCCCGTCCCCCAGGGGTGCCGTTCTTCGACGTCGGCGTGGGCCTCCGTCGGGGGCGGGGGGCGAGACTCGCTACGGGGTTCGCCCCTCCCCTGACGGCGGCAGCGCTGCGCGGCAAGGACGGGTAGGGCGGGTCGGCGGGGGGTCGGGGGTGGTCGGTCCGGGGTCGGCCGGCGTCGGCCCCGGTCGTGTTCTTGTCGTCGGGGGCGCCCGGAAGGTTCACGGGGGTTTCCGCCGGGGGCCATGAGGGGGCTGCTGACGGCGGGTGCCCCCCTCGCACGAACGCACCTTGGCCCGGTCGACGGGGGACCTCGGCGGCCCCCTGGCTCGACCTCGAACCGCTCGAACACGGGCGCTCGGACTCCGCCGGTTGACCCCGGGGCTGGCAGAGGAACGTACCCGCGCGGGTGCCACAGCAAGGGCCATTGAGTTGGTGGCGTAGCCAGCCGTTCATCGCGCGATACGCGATGGGCTGACGTCCTCTCTCAACCGCCAGTCTTGGGCTGGTAGCATAGACCGTTCACCTTGACCATCCCGGCAGCGCACACCGTCGGCGGTTTTCCAGCGCCGCGGTCGTAAGAATCGGGCGTGAAGTAGTGGAAGTCGGTCCACCCGTTCGGAAGAGTGTAAACATTTTTGCAAACCCCAGGGTTTTCCTCGTAGGCACCCTTCTCCTGAACGCTGCAGTACATGATACAGCGCGTGACCTGACCAAAGTAGCCGTCGCTGCAGTTTGGATAACAGAGCGCGCCATCCTTTTGCATCCCCTCTTTGCACTCGGTCGGCAAGCTGCCCACGCCGAGGGTGGTGGTGTTGATGGCGCCCTTGAGTTCGTCGGAGCGTTCGGCCACCTGCTCCGTTCCCCCTTCGTCCCCCTCCACCCCTTCCACCCCCTCACACCCCGCACCGAACGACGCGATGGCGAGAGCAAAAGCGAGAAAAGCAGCCTTGGTACCGCGCAGCATCGTGTTCAGGGGGAAGGTGGTCATGGTCGTGGTCTCCAGTCAGTTCGTCGGGGTCTGGAAGTAGGCATTGCGGTTCTCGTGCCACGAACAAAGCCCTTGTTTTCTCGACGTTTCTCGCAGGAGCGCCGAGACCGGAGCGCTCCGGCAGAGCCCGAGCGCTCCGGCGGGCGCCCCCGCGCTCCGAGGGTCGCTCGCCTTGCAAGGGCGGATGGTTGGGAGCGGTCGGCCGCACGTCGGCCAGCGTCGGGGGCGGTCGGGTTGCCGTCGACGGGGACACCCCCAGGTATCCGCCGGGAGCCATGAGGGGGCTGCTGGCGGCGGGTGCCCCCTGGCCCCCTGGCGCGCGGGCGCGCCTTGGGCCTGTCGAGGGGGGCCCTCGACGGCGCGCTCGATCGCGTTCGCAAGGTTGCCAGGTCGGGGCGTCGAGGCGGGGGAGGCCCTGGGGTTCTAACCGGGGGGGTCCACCCCTGGGGGGTTCCCTCCGATCGGGTTCCCCGCGGTTGACCTCGGGATGAGGCGTGGTGACCTTCACCCCTCGACTCTCTGCCGAACCCCGTCCGAACCCGGGCTAGCCCCTGTAGCCCGGGGAGGGCACCCCCGGGATACGTGTGTCTGCCGTACCGGGACGAGGGGCGGACGGCCCCGTCGAGGGGGAGCGCGGAGCCCCAAAACCCGTTTTCCGGGGTTCTCGGTCCGTCCGGTCGTGAATTCACCCCCGCGAGCAGATCTACGACAGCCGGATCGCCCGGATCAACGCCGGGCGGCAGTTCTCCCCACTGGCGCACCTCCACGAAGGCCTCCGGGAGAACGCTCCGGACGGGTTCCGGCGGGGTGCGTGGCGATCATCTGTCGCCGGAGGCCGCGCATCAGGCGCCAAGCCAGGCCCCAGCCCTCCGCCCCCGGGCAGATCCCTCCCGGTACACGGCGCTCGGAGTGCCTTGGAGGGGGACTGCATGGCGTTGGCGGTGCCTCGGGGCATGGGCTAGGGCGGCATGTCCCCTAGCGTCGCCACGTTCCGAGACGCGAGCAACCTGATCACCTCCTTCGCAACCCCTCGAAGGGCCCTCGGACACCCCTCGAAGCGCCCGCACCGGAGGGGACAAGGGCATACCTGGCGGCGCGTACCTCGGGGGAGGGCCATCAACGGGCCAGCGGCGTTCGTTCCGCACCGGGGCGACGGTACCGGGGGCCGTCGAGAGGATGCGGGAAGCACCAACCTGGCAGCGCTGGCGTTGGTACCGGCGGCAGGGGCTGCCGCGGACGCCCCATCGAAGGGGCGAGCCGGGGGCGCTGGACGGGTTCCGGGCGGCCCCGAGGAAGAGAACCGGTCCCTTCCCTCGGGGGCGTCCAGCTGGGCGACGTCGCCGGGGGTGTTTGCGTCGGTGCGGGCGCGGATCCTCGGCATCGGGCTACCCGATCGGGTTCCTCGGGGGTACCGGGGCGCGGTTCTGTGCGGAAGTCGATCGCCTCCGGGGTGGTCCAACGCGGCGGAACGGGCCCAGGGCAAGGAGGTGTGGCCGCTGGCCCAGTCACGGTCATAAATTGCGACGCGGGCATGGGTGCCATCGCCAGAAGTCCCCCGAGAAACAGGATTCGGAACTCCTCGTTCCCCTTCGCCGGATCCCCGCCCCCTCGATCCAGGGGCGGAGCACACGTATCCCGGGGGTGCCCTCCCCGGGCTACAGGGGCTAGCCCGGGTTCAAGCGGGCCGGGTTGCC
>CAZJSX010000163.1:0-4621 GCA_964548845.1 uncultured bacterium
ATGGGTGTTTGCTCTCTTGGGCTCACCAAGGGGTACTCCTATTAAATGCTACTTTGACTGTAGAGGCCGGGCAGCCCCAGTCGCATCAAAAGCAGGGTTGGGAAATTTTTACCGACCATGTGATTCAAAAAATTGCCTCTTTAAACCGCCCTATTGTCTTCATTTTATGGGGAAGATTTGCTCAAGAAAAATGTTTACATCTTATAGATTTGGAGCTTTCAAAAAAGTTTTTGATATTAAAAGCGGCTCACCCTTCGCCATTTTCTGCCTATAATGGTTTTTTTGGATGCCAACATTTCTCTAAAGCAAATGATTTTTTGAAGAAACAGGGTTTGGAGCCAATTAATTGGTCTATTTGTTAGTTCTTGCTTAGAAGTTAATCTCTTTTTATCTGATCTTAATATGAGCAAGTTATAATAAAGTCAATTAGGGGGAGAATAACAATGACATTAAGAGAATCACTAAGCCATTTTTACTACGATCTTATTCTTAAAAAAAATATTACTATTTCTCTAAAAAGCCTCGAATGTACGGTGGAAATAGAAGATCAAGGAAAAAAGATTGTATTTATGACCCTTATTCCCACTCAAGCCAAGTCAACGGCTCGATTTATGGAGAATGGACTTCAGTATTTTAGAAACAACAACTTAGTTTTAGACGCCAAGAAAAAGCAGATCATTATTGCAAGAAAACACGACTTTTCAAAGATGACGCCGGATACATTTGCATTCCAGTTAGCACAATTTCACTCAGAAGTTCTTAAATATCGACAAGATTTAGAAGAATTCAACACTGATGAATATGTGTTAGTTCCAAGATAAAGTTCCACGTGGAACATTTTCTATTTCAGCAATTTTTTCAATCCATTTGCCAAAGCAGTTAATTTTTCATCTAGAGCAGCGATTCCTTTGGGGATGTCTTTAGTTTGAGTATCCACAACTCCGCAATAGATCTTAATTTTAGGTTCTGTTCCGGAAGGGCGAATGACTAATTTACTCCCATCTTCAAGCCAAAACCTCAAGACATCAGATTTAGGCAGTGTGAGACTCCCCTCATTCCCGTTAGAAAGATCGACACTTTTGGATGTGAGATAGTCTTCATAGGCTTTAACTTCGATGCCTGCAAATGATTTAGGAGGATTTTCCCTAATAGCTTCCATTAGCTTTTTGATCTTCTCTTTAGTTTCTTTAGTATCTTCGTAGACGATAGACACAAGTTTTTCTCTGTAGATGCCGTATTTTTGATAGACTTCATGTAAAAGATCAACAAGTGTTTTCCCCTTCAATTTGGCATGCAGGGCAACCTCACAAATCAATGCGCTCATAATAATAGCGTCTTTATCCCGAGCATGTGTGCCAAGTAAGTAGCCGTAGGACTCTTCGCCTCCAAAAATAAAATGATGAGAGTCTTGAGAGATCTCTTCCCATTCATGAATAAGTTGCCCAATATATTTAAAGCCAGTTAAAACATCAAAACAGCTTTTATGATAATGATCGGCAATAGCTTTGATTAACTCTGTTGTGACTATTGTTTTTACAAAAGCGCCGTTTGATGGCATTTTTTTTGTTGCAGTGAGCGCTTCACATATATGATGTGTGCATAATGAAGCAATTTCATTGCCTGAAAGTAAAGCTGCTTTACATTCGTGAAGAACTGCCGCTCCTATTCGATCGCAGTCAGGGTCGGTTCCGAGTAAAATATCTGATCCTTGATTTAACATTTGGTGAATCCCCATATCCAAAGCTTGTTTTTCTTCTGGATTTGGTTTTTCAACTGTTGGAAAATCTCCGTCTGGAATAGCTTGCTTGGCAACAAGTGATAGAGAAGTAAATCCCCAGTCTTTTAAAATTTTAGGAACCATGGTTACCCCTGATCCATGCAAAGGGGTGTAGACTATTTTTAATTGATCCCCTTTGTTCTTGTTGTCATAGGGATAAAATTGTAGTGGGCGAACGGTATCTAAATAGACATGATCCAAATGATCATTGATCGTGTGAATGAGTTGTGAGTCTAAATTAGGCAGTGTTTTAACTTGGTTTAACTCTGTTATGCTGTTGACTTCAGCTATGATGGCTTCATCGTGAGGAGGAAGAACTTGGGCTCCATCGCTCCAATAGACTTTATAGCCATTATATTCTGGTGGGTTATGAGAGGCAGTGATCATAATTGCCGCCGTGCATTTTTTATATCTACAACCAAAAGAGACCATGGGTACGGGTCTCATCTCATGATAGAGGTAGACTCGGATCTTATTTGCTGCAAATATTCTAGCTGCAATTTCAGCAAAAAATGATGAGTTGTGTCTGCTGTCATAGCCAATCAAGACAGAATGAGATCCTGAAGATTCTTTATTAATATAGTTAGCTAGACCTTGCGTTGCGGCTCCTACTGTATATTGATTCATCCTGTTGGTCCCCGCTCCCATTAGTCCGCGAAGTCCACCAGTGCCAAAGCTCATCCTAGTATAAAAGGCATCAACGATTTTTTCAGGATCTTCTTTTAAAAGCTTTCGGATTTCTTCCTTGGTTTTTTCATCATAACCTTCGTTAAGCCATCTATCGACATTTTTTTTAGTAGCAGAATCTAATACCATTGGTCCCCTTTTAAAGCAGTTGACTGCCAAGTCTGTAAAAACATATTATTTTAGATAACATGAATCAAAAAAAAAGAATATGAAATTTCTCCATGCAGCCGATCTTCATCTCGATAGTTTGTCTGTTGGCTTAAAAACCTTTTATGGACAAGAACCTTTGTCTATATCTCAAGCTGTACAGCAGGCTTTTTGCTCTTTAATCGACTTAGCGTTGAAAGAAGAGGTCGATTTTATCGTTTTTGCTGGTGATTTGTTTGATGTTAATTGGAGAGATTATAGTGTAGGACTCTTTTTCATCCAAGAAATCAAAAGACTCACCTGTCCGATCTATGCTATTCGCGGCAATCATGACTCAGAAAATAGATTGATCAAAGAACTACCCTATCCCAAAAACTTCTATTTCTTAGATTCGGATAAACCAGAAACAATTCTTAATCAAAAGCTCAAGTTAGCTATTCATGGGCAAAGTTATTATCATTACCATATTAGAGATGATTTAGCGGCTAAATATCCTAAAGCTGTTGATGGATATTTTAATCTAGGAATTCTACATACAAGCGGGCCGTTTCAAAACGGAGAAAGTCCTTACTCCCCTTACGATACACTAGCTTTACAACAAAAAAGCTACGATTATTGGGCTTTAGGCCACATGCATCATTTTAAAATTGTCTCTACAGAGCCTCATATCGTTTACAGTGGAGCTATTCAAGGAAGACAAATAAAAGAAGATCAAAGCAAAGGTTGTTGTATTGTTACTGTTAATCCCAATAAAAAAATAAAAGTAGATTTCAAGTGTTTGGCAAAAACGCAATGGGAAAAAATTGAGTTAAATATAACGGATATCAAAAACGAAAAAGAGCTCAAAGATGAATTTTTAGCTCAGGTTCTTAAAAAGGTTCAAAATCAAAAAGTGGATACGTTTGTTTTGAGAATTTATTTTATAGGAAAAAGTCATCTCGAAAAAAGCTTAGCGCTCCATGAAGATTATTGGAGAAACATTTTATACTGTTGGTTGCAAGAGCTCAATTTATTTAGGTTTTACATTGAAAAAGCCGTAGATTTCACGACTTTACCGCAATCTTTGGAAAAAGAGACACTCTTTACTCCCCTATATCAATTTTTAAGCAATAATTCTTTGTCTGGCGACGAAATTTCAAAACTTGAACAGATGCTATTTGAAGAAAAACAAAACATTAAAGGAAAAGTCCCTATAGAATATCACCATTACGAGTGGGCTATTAACTCAAATAGTCAGCAAGTAAATCCCAATTTTATTTCTTCGGTTAAAAGTTATATCGAGAAAAAAATAAAGGAGAGTTCTATTGAAAATTCGTAATCTGGATTTACATCAATTCAAATGCTTTAAGAACCAAAAAATTATATTGGACCCTACCAAGTGTTTTCATATTCTTTTAGGCCATAACGAAGCTGGAAAAAGTACCTTTTTTAATGCCATTTTTTCATTGCTTTTTGGTTATGACAAATCATCACTATTGAAAAAAGCCAGCAACGAGAATTTTTATATTGAAGGCTTGCTAGAAAATAATCATGGAAAGTTTTTAAAAATTGAGCGGCAGTCTGATACAGGTAGGAAGGGGAATTCAAAGATACAAGCCTTTTATCCTCAGCTAAATAAAGAAGTTTTCATTGAAACATTTTTTCTCAATCAACAAAAACTTCAAATAGGATCTAAGGAGCTTTTACTTTATTTAAAGAATTTTGATCATGCTCTTTTCCATTCTGTTTTAGGATGTCAAAAATTAATTAGTCTGCGTCAAGAAATGGCTATTGAGGCTGAAAATTTATTTAAAAAAAATGGTGTGAAACCAGAACTAAATCAAAATTTAGAGAAAATTAAATCATTAGTCGTTGAGAAAAAATCTAAGTCCTTATCAGATACCGAGTGGAGTTTATTGCAAACTTCTAAACAAGAGATAACTAGTCAATTAGATGAAGCAAGGAGGGGATTTTTAATTCTTGCGAAGCAAAAAGAAGAGTTATCGATCCTCTTTGAAATTCAAAACTACC
>CAZJSX010000164.1:0-4608 GCA_964548845.1 uncultured bacterium
CTTTTTTGACGTAAGTGATATGTTCTGCTTGGATGCGCATCTCTTCAGATTCTAAAACACCCCCTTGATCCGTTGTCAATACACCATCTTCATAAACGGGAGATTTTAAATGGACCTCAACGTTGTGGTCTGAAGTGTCTAGGGCAACTAGGTCACTTAGGGAGAAGGAGAGTAAAATTAGCAATAAAAGGGTGCGCACAAGAAAAATGATTACGTTTTTATTAATAGAGATATTTTAGCATACCCAGCTATTTAGCAAATAAAATATCTTTTGGTTTGAAAAGAGAGGGTAAAATTTAGCTTAAGTTATCACTCTTTGAAGTTAGTATAAAATTTTTAGAGTAAATAAGATTCGCTTTTTTTTGATAAAACGGGCTATAATCCTTATTAAGTAACTACTTTCGTATCGTCAACTATACCTTTTAATCAACAGCAAATAGCTCCAAACTATTCAAATAAGGAGGGAGCGATGAGTCTATTAAGTTTTATTTGGAAATTTTTAAGAGCTCAGCGTCTTTCTTTCATTCTGATTGCTGTTTTTTCGCTTGCTTGGACATTTGAAATGCTTTATTGGCCTTATTTTTTGGCTGATATCGTCGATATTTTAAATGCATATGATACTAAAAGAACTATGGCATGGACATATCTGACCATTCCTTTATTGCTTGCTGCTTTATTTTGGTTTGTAATGGATATTAGCTATCGATTAAGAGATTTCGTTCAGGCAAAAGCATTTTCTAAAATAGAGGCTGATATTCGGATGGATATGTTTGATCATATTCAAAGACACTCTCCTAAATATTTTAATGAACATTTTGCGGGCAGTCTAGCCAATAAAATTAGTGATATGGTGTATACGGCTACTATGCTGGTTAGAACTAGCTTAACCCTTTTACTTCCCGCATTTTTAAGTTGCGTGATTGCAATTATCATATTTTCTAGAATTAATTTTACGCTTGCTATGATCGTGGGATTGTGGATTGTCAGCCATGTAGTTTTAAGTCTCATACTGACGCGCAAATGTGCAAGAGGCGCTCATTTACATGGTAAGGCAAGGAGTGCTCTTGCTGGCAAAATTGTCGACAGTCTAACTAATAACTTTGTGGTTAATCTTTTTTATCGTTTTATCTTTGAAAACAGAAGAATCTCTCACTATCAAAAAAGAGAGAAAAAAATTAACTATCAAGCGCAGATTTACATTACAAAGATGTTTGCCGCTTTATCTATTGCGATGACTCTTGAGATTTTCATTTTGACTCGAGTTTCTTTATATTATTGGACAAATGGGCAAATTTCAACTGGCGCTGTTGTTCAACTATTGTTTACGGTCTTGAATTTAACCATGGTGTTGTTTTTTGTTGCCGACAGCGCTCCTGAGTTTTTTCAATCTTTGGGAGTTGCTAAACAAGCTCTTTCGGTCATGCGTGCCCCACAAGATATTTTAGATCCTGTAGGTGCAATAGATCTAAAAGTCCTACAAGGAAATATTGTCTTTGACAACGTCTCATTTGGATATGGCAAAGCACAAATTTTCCAGAATAAAAATCTGACTATCCATGCAGGAGAAAAAGTCGGTTTAGTTGGGTATTCAGGAGCTGGTAAGTCAACATTTGTCAATTTGATCTTACGTTTTTTCTCAGTAGAGCAAGGAAGAATTTTGATCGATGGACAAGATATTTCTCAAGTGACACTTCAATCACTAAGAGAACAAATCGCTCTTATTCCTCAAGATCCAATTCTCTTTCATAGATCACTAGAAGATAACATTCGCTATGGTAAAGTGGATGCTTCTAAAGAAGAGGTGGTAGAGGCTGCCAAACAAGCTCATTGTAATGAATTTATTAAAAAGACATCTAATGGTTATAGCTCTTTGGTCGGAGAGCGTGGAACAAAGCTCTCGGGCGGAGAAAAGCAAAGAATTGCGATTGCTAGAGCCATGCTTTTAAAAGCCCCTATTTTAATTTTAGATGAAGCAACCTCTGCATTAGACTCTATGACGGAGCGCTATATTCAAGATAGTTTAGAGAAGTTGATGGAAAATAGAACAACAATAGTTGTGGCGCATCGGTTGTCGACTCTTTCTAAAATGGATCGAATCCTAGTCTTCAATCATGGTAAAATAGTAGAAGAGGGAAGTCATGAGCAGCTTTTAAATCAGAAAGGACATTATGCCAAGCTTTGGAACATGCAAGCTGGCGGATTTTTACCAGATGGGCCGCCTGTGTAAATTTTAGATTTAAGATTTATCTAATTGCTCTAAAATTTGAACATATTGATCTTTTTGAAAACTCTGTATAGCATTTATTTGAGTTAGCATCTGTGATTCATTTAGTGTATCGTTTGCAACTATTTCTTCTATTCGCATATGCATTTTGTCTTTTATGCTTTTTATTTCCTCTGGAAATTGAGTTTCAAAAAGCTCTAGACAAGCTTGGGCAATTGGAGTATCGAGGTCATTTTTTAGAAATAAAAATTGAACAAGTTGTTTGTTGGCATCTTTAGATTTTAAAATCTTCATAACATGACTAACAGCATTACGAATATCGCCAGCAGTTATATTTGTAATTCCAAAAAATTGCATATGTTCAGATGTAAAGGGGAGTTTTACTCCTTGTGCTTCTAATGGTTTTTTACAATGAATTAAAAAACCTAAGTGAACATCTAGTGGATCAGACAAACGCATAGTTGCAAGTTTTATTTCAGCAAATTTATTTAAAAGATGAATTGCTTGAGCGCTTCTTATAAGATCTAAAACTTCTTTTTTGTTTAGTTTTTGTCCAGATAGCTCTTTGAGTCTGACTAGAATTTCTAATTCGATAACAGATAAAGTGACGCGATCGACACAAGAAACAACAGCTTCTTCTAAAAAGTTTTTAAATGCAGCTCGAAAATCGACGTTTTTAGCAGCAAATTTAAATATATTTAAAACAACAATTGCTAATTGTTTTTTTAATTCAACGCTTCCAGTAGTAAAATCAGAGGTTTCAAGCAGATTGTTAAGCCACAACTTAGCTTGGTGTCCCTCATTTTTAAAAGCAGATATATCGAAATCAAGAGTTTTGATTTCAGCAAATTCCATTAAAGCGTCAATAGACTGTTCCAAAGGTTTTGGTTCACTACCTGTTCTTGGAGGAGGCATATCGAAATAAATTCTAGGGGTAGATAATCCTTGTGCAGTGCGTTCATTAATTGCGGCTAGCAAGTTATTGAAGACTTCTTCTGATAAATTATGCCCAGTCAAATCAATACTTAAATCGGGGTTTAAATTTAATAGAGATGAAGGGAGGCTTCTTAAAGGATTATTACGTACAATAAGAAATTTTAAATTGCTCAGTTGATCCAACCACTCTGGTAGAGAGGTTAGCTGATTATTTGATAATTCAAGTTGAACCAAGTTAGTAAGTTGCCCAATACTTTCTGGTAAAGCAGATAGATCATTACCGGTCAGGTCAAGTACTTGCAAAGCCTTGAGTTGTCCAATACTTTCTGGCAAACTCTTGAGCTCAGTATAATGTGCCATAAGTGTTTTTAAATTAGTAAGTTGACTTATGCATTCTGGTAAGGAAATGACAAAATTACCACTTAAATTAAGCATATTCTCAAAAGATTCATAGCAATTAAGTATCAAATTTATAGTGATTCGTCTGTATTCTCTTACACAAGGCGTTATTTCTCTTTCAGAGCGCCAATTGTTTAAATCCCTTTCTAAATTAGTAAGTTGATTAGCTTGTTTGAGTATTTCTAGAGCATCTGAATTATCTTTGGGCTTGACTATATAGACTGTCAAATCGTCACTTAACTTTAGAGGTATAAGGTTATCCGCTTCTTGATCTCCAAATTGAGCATGGTCATACATCGAGGAAAAGGATTTAGATCGATCGTCGACTAGAGGACAATCATAAGTTACGGTGCGATCGCCCCATTTAACAGTTAATTTCCTTTTATCGTTAATGTCAGGCGAACTTAAATTGAATTCTAGTTTTTTTGAATGTCCTACTGGCTCAAATGTCATAGAACCTGCTCCTAAAACAGTATAAATGGGAAAATATTTTATAGAGTCCTTTAAAGAGCTCCATATGAGATCTTTTATTTTCAAACAAGTTTAAAGGCTCTTTTAGTGAGGTTTCGCTGATACAACTTTGAATTTTTTCAAGAATTCTACGAGAAAGAGTGTCAAAAAGAGCGCTTTTAAAAATTCAATGCGACTGCTTCTGGAAGGACAAGGATAATCTGGAGGTGGGGGTAAATTAAAAAAAGCAAATCTAGAGTCACAAGTTAGTAATGTGAATATAAGGTACTAAATAGAGATAAATAGTCAATCGTGCTGAATGAGACACTGTTGTTAGAAATCAGCAAGTAAACCCTCCATTTATGGATGGAATTTTTAATAAAGATTATTATCGAAATCTAAACTTTAAAGTTTCTTCTGAATTATAAAAAAACCATTATCCCAATCTACACCACAATGATCCACTGTGTTATCAAATTCGATTAGCTTGCAGCCGCAAGAATCAATAATCTTTTGAACTACTTTTTGAGGTAAAAGATGCATTTGCCAAGAAAGAACTTCTTGGTCACTGATGCATTTTTCTTCATTATATTTATACC
>CAZJSX010000165.1:0-4586 GCA_964548845.1 uncultured bacterium
GTTTCTTGAATGTCAAAAAGAGTGGGGATTAAAGAAGATTCAGAGGTAATGACTCCTTCACAATCAAAAGTATCTGTTGTAACACCAAGCTTAAGCTTAGCGGTGTATTCTTTGTCTTCCTCAATGAATCGCGCAGACTGCCTTGTATAGGGTTTGCCAATTAAAAGAATCATGACACCTGTTGCAAAAGGATCTAAAGTGCCAGCGTGTCCAATGCATCTTTCTCCAGTCAATTTCCTTAAAAAAGAAATGAGGTAAAAGGAAGTCTTGCCAATGGGTTTATTGAGTAAAGCCAGCCCATGTGAAGTATTATAAAATGGCGCTGTCACTAAGAGTATCCGTCATGAGATTAGGTTTTTTGTCTAAATGCATTTTCTCAATTAAGTTGTGAATATGCATCTGCTTATCGACAGAATCATCTATAAAAAATTGCAGTTGAGGGAAGTAGCGCATAGTTACTTTTTTAGCAGCATTCACTGCGATATAACCCGCTGCAGATTGAAGCGCTTTTAATGTTTTTTCTTTTTCTTCTTTATCGGCGATAACACTAAAATAAACTTTAGCTGAATGTAAATCTCTGCTGACTGAGACATGAGTGATTGTTAATAACGCATGAATATGAGGGTTTTTGACGTCCTTGAGAATAACTTCTGACAAGACCTCTTGTAAGAGAGAGTTTAGCTTTTCAATTCTTATTTTATCTGCCATAAATTATAGTGTGGGTGTGTGGTAAATAACTTCAAAAGATTCGATGATATCTCCGACTTCAAAATCGGGGTGACCATCTAAGACTATTCCGCACTCCATCCCTTTTTTCACCTCTTTGACGTCATCTTTTTCACGTTTTAGAGAGGCTATCGCTCCTTTCCATACTTCTTTGCCATTGCGTATCAATCGACATTTGTGATTTCTGGCAACTTGGCCATTGAGTACTGTACATCCAGCAATTTTTCCATAGCGCGAGGCTTTGAAAATAGCTTTAACTTCAATTTTGCCCTTGTCAATTTCTTCTGCTACTTTGTCTAGTTTGCTTATCATAAGCTCTTTGACTTGATCAACAGCCTCATAAATGATTTTCGGCATTTTGATCGTTACATTGACACTTTTCATCAACTCTTCAGCATGACTTTCAATATAAGTATGGAAGCCAATAATGGTTGAGTTAGATGTCTTAGCTAGTTGAATATCAGACTCTGTAACTTCACCAACTCCAGCACTGACAATTTGGATATCAATTTTTTTAGAGTCAATTTTTTTAAGTGACTGTTTAACTGCTTCTAAAGAACCTTGAACGTCTGCTCGAAGAATAAGGTTAAGGATTTTTTTATCTATTTGAGTATCTTTGTTCTCTAAGAAGTTTTCACGAATTTTAGCTTTGTTAACCGTAAGTCTATCAAGATGGAATTCACGAGATCTCATTTCTGAAATTTCTCTAGCTTCTTTTTCGCTCTTAACAACAATAAATTCGCTTCCAGCATCTGGCAGGCCAGACATCCCTGTAATCTCAATAGGAGTCGAAGGAGGAGCATGTTGTACCACTTGACCAATATCATTAATCATAGTCTTGATACGAGCATAATGATGATCAAAAACTACAGCATCGCCCACATTCAGTGTTCCGTTTTGAACTAGTAGTGTCGCAACGCCACCCATCCCTTTTTGAATTTCTGATTCTAAAACAGCCCCTCTTGCGCGAACAGTTGGGTTTGCTTTTAATTCTAAAACTTCTGACTGAAGAGCAACTAGTTCTAGTAGCTCTGGAATACCAACACCTGTTTTAGCCGAGCAGTTTACGATAATTGTTGAACCACCCCATTGTTCAGGGATTAATCCCTGATCAGAAAGTCCTCTGTAAATAGGCTCTGGATCGAAGTTTTCTTTATCACATTTATTGAGCGCAACAATAATTGTCACGTTTGCTGCTTTTGCTTGATTGAGTGCCTCGATAGTCTGCTCTTTGATCCCTTCATCGCCAGCGACAACCAGAATAACAATATCAGTAACATGAGCCCCTCTACTGCGCATTGCAGAAAAGGCTTCGTGACCTGGGGTGTCTAAAATTGTGATTAGCCCATGACTTGTTTTGCATTGGAATGCACCAATATGCTGAGTGATAGCACCAGCTTCATAAGCTACTCTATTAGATTTTCTAATAGCGTCAATTAAGCTTGTTTTACCATGGTCAACGTGACCCATGAATGTGACAACTGGAGGTCTAATAATGAGATTGGCACTTTGATCTTCAGCAATCTCTTTATCAAGGGTTTGATCTGTAATTTGAATTTTATCTTGTTCTGTTGTGTCGATCTCGATTTCACAATTAAATTCATGTCCTAAAAGCTGAATAGTTGTCTCATCATCCAATACGTCATTTAATGTTAGAACTAAACCTTGTTTGAATAAAACTGTAATCAACTGCGCAGTTTTTAGTTTCATAGCAGCAGCTAGTGATTTGATCGAAATTGGAACACGGATTTTTAAAGTAGCCGGACGAATTGTCGTATCTTCTTCAGCTGATTGCTTGATTTTTTGTCTTCTCTTTTTACGAACCCAGGCTCCCTCGTCAGGGCTTACTAAACCATGTCTGACTCTAGAGTCAAAATTGCCACTTTGCGACGCTTTTTTTAAAGGAGGAAGATCTTGGTATTCTTTGAAAGATTTATTGGCTTTTGATGGCCCTTTGTGATCTTCAAACCATTTTTCATGTTGTTGTTTTTTTCCAGCATGATGGTTGTCTGCTCGAGGTTCTACAACAACTGCTTTTGGAGTAGTTGGTTTAGGTTCTACTTTAGTTTCGACAACAATTGGAGCTCTAATTTTGATCGGACGATCAAAGCGGTGAGCTGTTTTTTTCTGAGTCCTTTTGTCTGGATGAAAGTCAGATCTGATAGGAGAATCAACTTTCTTGATTTCCTCAACATGGCGAGGTTGCTCTTGAACAGGAGCAACTGGTTCAGGAGCTTGTGGTGGAGCTTCTTGAACTGGTTTTGGCTGAAGTTTTTTAGTGGGTTTATCAACTAAAATAGCAGGTTGTTCTTCCTGTGCGTGAACTTTGTCTACAGGAGTGCTTTTACCAGGCTCTTGTTTTGGAGGCTGGTCTTGCTCTTTTTTATTGTTCAACTTATTTTTAAGCTGATCCAAATTTAGAGCTTCGGCAAGCTGCTTATTTTTTATTGATATTTTAATTTCCTTAGCCAAGATCCACTCCCTTTTGTCGTATCTCTTGTAAAATTTGATCTACCATTCCTTCGCTGATGTTTGCAATTTTAGCAATTTCTTCAGGAGAAGTGGTTAAGATTTTTCTCTTAGTGTTGTAGCCTGCTTCAATAAGGTTTTCTATAACGAGCTTATTGACCGTAGTTAATTGCAATGGAGCATCTAAACTAGGATCATTAGATTCAGCAAGTTCAATTTGTTGAATGGCCAATACTTTTTTATATTCACTCATTCTCTTAACTTCTAAATCCGCAGAAATTAAAAGGCCATTTAGTCTGGCATTCATCCCTTTTTTACCAATCACCGTTGGGAAATCTTCATCATCAACAACAATCGTAACTAGACGATCATTTTCATTGACGCTGATCTTTTTGATTTCGACAGGAGATAGGGCGTTTTGTAAAAGTTCAATTGGATCATCTGCGTAAGGGATGATGTCAATTTTCTCATTATTGAGCTCTCTAACAATATTTTTTACACGGTTCCCTCTCATTCCAACGCAAGCGCCGACTGGGTCAACACGTGGGTCACTAGAGATAACTGTTATTTTCGAGCGGTATCCCGGCTCGCGAACAATTTTTTTAATAGTAATGATACCATCGCTAAGCTCAGGAACTTCTTGTAAGAAAAGTTGCTTGATAAACTCAGGACTATTACGACTTAAAATAACTTCTGCGCCGCCATTTTCATTATCTTGTACTTCTAGTAAAAGACCCGTTACTTTATCGCCAACTTGATAGCGCTCTGTTTTAGGATATTCTCTCATTGGCATTAAAGCATCGACCTTGCCCAAATCAATGATCAGGTCAGATCCTCTAACAAAGTGTTTGACTGAACCAGAAACAATTTCATTGACTCTATGACGGTACTCTTCATAGATCACATCTCGTTCAGCCCCTCTGAGTTTTTGGCTAATGACTTGTCTTGCTGTTTGTGCTGCTATTCTACCAAAATCTTTCGGTGTAATAGGAACCTCAACAAAGTCACCAACTTCGCAATCAGAGTGGTATTCTTGAGCATCTTCTAAGCAAATCTCAGTTTCTTTATGCTTTACTTTTTCTACAACTTGTTTGCGTCCGTATACCTCAATTTTACCTGAAGCATAGTCCACTTCGATCCGAACTTCTTGGACTCCTTTGACGCTTTTTTTTGCAGCAGCATAAAGAGCTTCTTCAATAGCTCCTAATACCACATTGCGTTTAATCCCTTTTTCGCGATCCAAGTAATCTAAAATAGCTAAAAGATCTTTGTTCATATATTTGCCTTCGATTGTTTATCTTATTTTAAGTTTACTCTGAATCTTCCTCTGACGTCTCATCTAAATGATGAGAAGTTGTGATGATATCATCTAATGGATGATATGGCTCAGC